>DATFKM010000239.1:0-5791 GCA_035268645.1 Paracoccaceae bacterium
CGGACCCGGTCGCTCACGCCATCGCAGCCCCAGCCCGACATGCAGCGCCACGCCGCGACGGGCGGTGCAGACCTGAGCGTGCCCCGCCGCCCGGCGCCGTCACGCTCCAACAACGCCTTCAGCGACATCGGCACGAAGCGCGGCGGAACGACGCGCACCGGCGGAGCCGAGCCTTCCAAAGCGGCGCCTTGAGGCGTCGCGGCGACGACGAAACGGGTCCACGCATCCCGGCCGAGACGCCGCGCACCACCTCGGCCCGCGCCTCACTCGTCGCGGAGCTCTTCGGCGAAGGCGTCGCCCAGCGCGGCCCGCAGCCGCCCGAAGGCCAGCCGGAGCCGCGACTTGACGGTGCCGAGCGGCGCGCCCGTCTCCTCGGAGATCTCGGTCTGCGTCATGCCGGCGAAGAACGCGAGGCGCACCACCTCGTACTGGTCCGGCGTCAGCGCCTCCAGCGCCGCGCGCACCCGCGCGTCGCGCGAGGCGGCGGAGGCCGTGTCGGACGGATCCGGCTCCGGATCGGGCTGGAACAGCGGATCCTCCGGGTCCGGCGCCGGCCGCGCCTGCCGCCGGATCAGGTCGATCCGACGGTTGCGCGCGATGGCGTAGATCCAGGTGGCGACGCTGGCCTTCTCGGGATCGTACTGCGCCGCCCGCCGCCAGAGCGAGACCATCACGTCCTGCGCCGCCTCGTCGGCGACGTCGTGCGGCGCGCCGCCCTTGATCAGGAACGCCTTCACGCGGACCGCATAGCGGCGGAACAGGACGACGAACGCCTCCCGGTCCCGCGCCTCGGCCACGCGGCGCATGAGCTCGGCGTCCTCCTGTCCGGAAAGGGCGCCCGGGTCGGTCTCGGCCATCCGTGCTTCGGCTTCCGTGGCTCGATCTTCGCGGCTCGCCGCGGCAGGTCCCGCGGTCCTTGGCGGATGGCGCCGTCCCGTTCCCGGGGTGGCGCCGCCGCCGGCTTTGCGTCTAGATTAGGCTCGATCGCGCGGACATGAAAGACGCGGCGCGTCCGCGGCGTCCGGGGCCCGTCCGTCCCGCGCCGCAGGTGACGTCGCCGGTCCGCGCCCGGGCCGGACGAGGCGAGCAGCAGGACGGGAGAGACGACGAGGATGACGGCGATGGCGACAGGCGTGCGCTCCGGCGGCGCGCGACGGCTCCTGATGACGGCGGCCGCCGCCTTGGCGGCGCTCACGGCGGTCACGGTCCGGCCCCCCGAGGCCGCGGCGCAGACCGCGAACCGCGTCGAGGCGTTCCGCGACTGGTCCGTGTTCACCGCGGACGACAACGGCCCGGTCTGCTGGGTGGCGACCGAACCCAAGAGTTCCGAGGCCCGCCGCGGCGGCCAGGCGGTGCGCGTGCGCCGCGGAGACATCTACATGATGGTCGCCGTGCGGCCGGAGCAGGGCGTCGCGAACGAGGTCTCCGTGGTGTCCGGCTACCCCTATCGCGGGGGCTCCGAGGTCGAGGCCCGGATCGGCGACGATCGGTTCGAGCTCTTCACCGAGGGCGAGCACGCGTGGCCTCGACCCGAGGACGACGGCCGGCTCATCGAATCGATGAAGGCCGGCGTCACCGCGGTCGTCACCGGCGTCTCCGCGCGCGGAACCACGACGACCGACCGCTTCTCGCTGCTCGGCTTCACCGACGCGCTCACGGCCGCACAGGCCCGCTGCCGCTGAGCGGCCGTCGGCCGGACAGGCGTCGAACTCCCTCGGACGGGCGCACCGCGTCGAAAGCCGAGGCGATCCCGTCCCGGAGCTTCGGCGCGACGATCCTCGACGGTCGGCTGGCCGGAGCCGCTCGACGAGAGCGAGGCGTCGACCGCGAACGCGATCGAGACGCCGTCATCCCGACCGAGGAAACGGAGCGGGCGAGCCCGCCGGTTTCCCCGGCGGCCTCGCCTCGCTATATGACGCTCAGCCGTCCCCCTGCGCCCCGCGGGGGGGCGACGCCGTTCCGGAGGCTCACGATGCCCGACGACCGCGCCGCGCCCGCGCCGACTCCGCTGCGCCCCGAACCCGCCGCCTTCACGCCCCGCCCCGCCGCGGGGGCGAAGCGCCCGCTCGTCGGTCTGACCCGCGACGCGCTCATGGAGGCGCTCGGCGAGGCCGGCGTGCCGGAGAGGCAGCGTCGGATGCGCACGGCCCAGCTCTGGAAGTGGCTCTATCAGCGCGGCGCCACCGACTTCGCCCAGATGACGGACCTATCGAAGGCCTTCCGCGCCGATCTCGACGCCGCCTTCCGCCTCGACCGGCCGGTGATCACGTCGCGCCAGGTCTCCGAGGACGGCACCCGCAAGTATCTCCTCCGCCTCGCCGGCGGGCACGAGGTCGAGGCCGTCTACATCCCCGAAGAGGACCGCGGCACGCTCTGCGTCTCCAGCCAGGTCGGCTGCACGCTCACCTGCACCTTCTGCCACACCGGCACGCAGAAGCTGGTCCGCAACCTGACGGCCGAGGAGATCGTGCAGCAGATCCTCGTCTGCCGCGACGACCTCGGCGAGTGGCCCGAACCCGGCGGCCGCCCGACGGATCGGCGCCTGCTATCCAACATCGTGCTGATGGGGATGGGCGAGCCGCTCTACAACTTCGAGAACGTGCGCGACGCCATGCGCATCGCGATGGACGGCGAGGGCCTCTCCCTCTCCCGCCGCCGGATCACCCTCTCGACCTCCGGCGTCGTGCCGGCGATGGCGCGGGCGGGCGAGGAGATAGGCTGCCTGCTCGCCATCTCGCTCCACGCGGTGCGGGACGACCTGCGTGACGAGCTTGTCCCCATCAACCGCAAATGGAACCTCGCGGCGCTGCTGCAGGCCTGCCGCGACTATCCCCGCCTCTCCAACGCCGAGCGGATCACCTTCGAATACGTGATGCTCGACGGCGTCAACGACTCCGACGCCGACGCCAAGCGCCTCGTGCAGCTGATCGCGGGCATCCCGGCCAAGATCAACCTGATCCCCTTCAACCCCTGGCCCGGCGCCCCCTACGCCCGTTCGAGCTGGGAGCGGATCGAGAGCTTCGCCGAGATCGTGAACCGCGCCGGCTACGCCTCGCCGGTCCGCACGCCCCGCGGTCAGGACATCATGGCCGCCTGCGGCCAGCTGAAGTCGGCGACCGAGCGGGCCCGCAAGAGCCGCGCGGAGATCGCCGCGGAGGCCGGCGTCTGAAGCGGGGGCGTCAAGGGGTTCCATGAACGGACGGACGATCACGCCAGCCGATCTCGGCCTGCCGGGCGAGATGGGCTGGGTGGAATGGGAGAAGGTCGCCATCACCGCCGCGGTGATCGCGATCATCATGACGTTGCGCTGGATTCTGCTGATCGCGATCCGCCGCAGCGCCGACCGGGTCTCCGACTGGCAGCGCCGCGCGATGTCGCTGGTCCGCAACGGCGGTCTCTTCCTCGCCGTGGTCGCGGTCATCGGCCTGTGGCTGCCCGAAATCCAGGACTTCGCCCTCTCGATCACGGCCTTCGCGGTCGCCATCGTGATCGCGACGAAGGAGTTCCTGATGTGCCTCGCGGGCGGGCTGGTTCGCTCCGTCTCCGGCGCCTTCCAGGCCGGCGACTGGATCGAGGTCGGCGACGCGGCGGGCGAGGTCTCGGACCAGTCCTGGGTCGCGACCCAGATCCTCGAATACGACTTCTACGCCCAGTGCTTCACCGGCCGCACGATCACCGTGCCGAACAGCGTCTTCCTCTCCCAGCGCGTCATCAACCACGGCTTCCGCAAACGTTACGTGATCCATCAGTTCACCATCTGGTCCGAGCCCGTCCGCAACCCCGAGGCCGCGCGCAAGGCCGTCAAGGCCGCTCTGACGGCCGCGATCCAGGATCAGGCCGAAGTCGCCTCGCGCTACGCCGCGTTGATCGAGAAGCGCATGGGGGTCGAACTGCCGCCTACCGAGCCCCGCGTGCGCCTGCGCTCCACCGACCTCGCGAAGCTCGGCTTCGAGGCGATGCTGTTCTGCCCGCGCGATCGGGTGCGCGACGTCGAGGCGGCGGCCTACGCCGCTTACTGGGCCTGGATGTCCGAGATGGACGCCGCAGCCGCCGCCGCTGAGGCCGTCGGCGGCTGATCCGCGGGGCCGCGCGCCCCCTTGCCCTCGGCGCCGGCAGGCGCGACACAATCGCGCGCAACAGAGGAGGAAGCCGTCCATGTCCGACCTGCCCGCCACCATGCGCGTCGTGGAGATCGCCTCGCCCGGCGGCCCCGAGGTCCTGACCCCGGCCGAGCGCCCGGTCCCCCGCCCCGGCGCGGGCGAGATCCTGATCAAGACCGCCGCCGCCGGCGTGAACCGCCCGGACTGCCTCCAGCGCGCCGGCGCCTACAACCCGCCGCCGGGCGCCTCGGACCTTCCGGGCCTCGAGGCCGCCGGCCACGTCGCCGCCGTCGGCCCCGGCGTCAGCCGCTGGAAGGAGGGCGACGCCGTCACCGCGCTGCTGCCCGGCGGCGGCTACGCCGAATACGCCCTGACCCAGGCCGAGCACGCCCTCCCCGTCCCCGAGGGCCTCTCGATGACCGAGGCCGCGGCGGTGCCGGAGACCTTCTTCACGGTCTGGATCAACGTCTTCATGCGCGGCGGGCTGACGGGCGGCGAGAGCTTCCTCGTCCACGGCGGCTCCTCCGGCATCGGCGCAACCGCCCTCCAGCTCGCCAGCCATTTCGGCGCCCGCGCCTTCTGCACCGTCGGCAGCGCCGGGAAGGCGGACTTCGCGAAACGCCAGGGCGCCGAGGCCGCGATCAACTACAAGGAGCAGGATTTCGTCGCCGAGGCGAAGGCCCTCACCGACGGTCGCGGCGTCGACCTGATCCTCGACATGGTCGGCGGCGACTACATCCCGCGCGACGTGAACGCGCTGGCCGACGACGGCCGCCTCGCCCTCATCGCCTTCCTCGGCGGCCCGCAGGCGACGCTCAACTTCGCGCAGGTCATGGTCCGCCGGCTCACCATCACCGGCTCGACGCTCCGCCCCCGCTCGGTCGAGTTCAAGGCCGAGGTCGCGCGCCAGCTGGAGGCGAAGGTCTGGCCGCTGCTCGCCGCGAAGCGCGTCGGCCCGACGATCCACAGCACCTTCCCGCTGGAGAAGGCGTCCGAGGCGCACGCGCTGATGGAGAGCTCGGCCCACATGGGCAAGATCATGCTCGAAGTCTGACGTCCGCGCGGCGCGGCGCGCTCACTCCAGCGCGCGGCGCGCCGCCGCGAGCAGCATCGCCGCGTCGCGGCGGCCCTGACCGGCGGCCTCGCGCTCGGCCCAGTCGAGAAAGCGGCGCAGGGCCTCGCGGTCCTCGGCGTCCTGCCCGTTTTCCGGGTCCGTCGACGCGTCGGGTCCGCTCGCCTTCGTCATCATTCGCGCTGTCCCGTTACGATACTCAATGGGGCAGTCGTGCCACAGCCATGAACCCCACGCAACCTCGCGTTGCATATTCGCCCGATCGAATCCGTCGACGCACGGCACGCCTTCCCAAGCGTGGTGCGATGCCCTATATGCCCGGCACTTCCCCTCGAAAGCCGATACCCGGCCACCCGGCCACCGCGGTTCTTCGAACCCGGGAAGCTCCGTGTTTTTCCGCCCTCCGAGAGGGAGCCGAGCCATGTCCCAGGACCTGCCGCTTATGCCCAAGGCGACCGCCGTATGGCTGGTCGACAACACCACGCTGACCTTCACCCAGATCGCCGAGTTCTGCGGACTGCACACGCTCGAGGTGAACGGGATCGCGGACGGAGAGGTGGCGCAGGGCCTCAAGGGCGCCGATCCGATCGCCGGCGACCAGCTCGACGCCGAGGAGATC
>DATFKM010000240.1:0-6393 GCA_035268645.1 Paracoccaceae bacterium
TGACCGGCGCCGAGGCCTACGCCAATTACGGCCGCGACTCCGCCCCGGTCCTGAAGCGCGTCGGCGGCTCGATCCTCTGGCGCGGCGACTTCCGCACCGTCCTGATCGGCCCCGAGGACGAGCGCTGGGACGCCGTCTTCGTCGCCCGCTACCCCTCGGCGAGCGCCTTCCTCGCCATGGTCACCGACCCCGAATACCAGGAGGCCGTGAAGCACCGGCAGGCCGCCGTCCTCACCTCCCGCCTGATCCGCACCGCGCCGAGCGAGGGCGGCGGCGCCTTCGGCTGAGCGAGACCGGGGCGCCCCATGCCCCGGCGCCAGCGAGCGCACCTCGATGGAGACATGAAATGAAGGCGATCTCGGCAGCCTGACCCCGCTCAGGCAGAGGCGCGCTCCCGCCTCAGCCCGAAAGCAGCGCCCGCGCCGCCTCCCGCGCCGCCTCCGTCACCCGCTCCCCGGCGAGCATCCGGGCGATCTCGTCCTCCCGCTCGGGGCCCTCCAGCGGATGCACCTCCGTCAGCGCCGTCCCGTCCTCGACCCGCTTCTCGATCCGGAAATGCCGGTCCGCCCGCGCCGCCACCTGCGGCGAATGCGTCACCACCAGCACCTGCGCGTCCTCCGCCAGCGCGCTGAGCCGCGCCCCGACCGCGGCGGCGGTGGCCCCGCCCACGCCCCGGTCGATCTCGTCGAAGATCAGGCTGCGCCCCTCGCCCCCCGCAAGGCACACCTTCAGCGCCAGCAGGAACCGCGAGAGCTCGCCCCCCGAGGCGATCTTCGCCAGCGCCCCCGGCGCGCTGCCCGGATTGGTCGCGACCCGGAACTCCACCCGGTCCGCCCCCTCCGGCCCCGGCGCCTCCGGCCCCACCGAGGTCTCGAACCGCGCCCGCTCCATCTTCAGGGGCGCCAGCTCCGCCGCCACCGCCGCGTCGAGCCGCGCCGCCGCCTCGCGCCGCACCTCGCTCAGCCGCGCCGCGGCTTCGTCGTAACCGGCGCGCACCCGCTTCGCCTCAGCCGCCAGCGCGGCGATCCGATCCTCGGCGCCCTCGACCTCCGCCAGCCGGCCCGAAAGCCGCTCCGCCAGCGCCGGCAATTCGTCCGGCTGCACGCGATGCTTGCGCGCCAGCCCCCGGATCGCGAACAGCCGCTCCTCGACCTGCTCCAGCCGCGACGGATCGAAAGCCAGCGCCTCCAGCGCGTCCTCCACCCCCGACTGCGCCTCGCCCAGCTCGACCAGCGCCCGCTCCAGGGCCGCGACCGCGCCCTCGAGCCGCCCCTCCGCGTGCTCGGCGGCGCCCTCGAGCCAGCGCACGGCATCGGCCATCCGTCCCTCGGCGCCGTCGACGCCCAAAGCCCCGGCGGCCCGCGCCACGTCCTCGCGGATCCGCTCGGCCGACTGCATCAGCCGCCGCTCGGCGTCGAGGGCCTCGTCCTCGCCCACCTCCGGCGCCAGCGCCGCCAGCTCCTCGGCCGCGTGCTCCAGCCACTCGGCGTCCTTGGCCGCCGCCTCGGCCTCGGCCCGCGCCTCGGCCTCCGCCCGCGCCGCCGCCTGCGAGGCCGCCCAGAGCCGGCGCACGGCCTCCGTCCCCGCCCCCGCGAAGACGTCGAGGATCGTCCGATGACCCCGCGGGTTCAGCAGCCCCCGGTCGTCGTGCTGGCCATGCACCTCGAGCAGCGTCTCGCCCACCGCCCGCATCACCTCGCCCGAGGCGCGGCGGTCGTTGACGAAGCCCGAGGCGCGCCCCCCCGCCGCCAGCCGCCGCCTGAGGATCAGCTCGTCACCCTCGAGCGCCATCCCCGCCTCGCCCAGCACCGCCCGCGCCGGATGGCCCTCGGGGCAATCGAAGACCGCCGTCACCTCGCCGGCCTCGGCGCCCGCGCGCACCATCTCGCCGCGCGACGGCCCGCCGAGCGCGAAGCCGAGCGCATCCAGCAGGATCGACTTGCCCGCCCCGGTCTCGCCCGTCAGCACGTTGAGCCCGGGTCCGAGCTCGAGGTCGAGCCGGGCGATCAGGACGACGTCGCGGATCTCCAGATGGCGGAGCACACCCCGGCGCTCAGAGCGTCTGGCCGGTGACGACCCGCCGGAACGCCTTGCTGATCCAGCTCTCCCGGTCCTCGAACGGCGCGATGTCGGCCCCCTGCATCATCGCGTAGCTCGCCTCGTACCAGCGCGAGCCGGGGAAGTTGTGACCCAGCACCGCCGCCGCCGTCCGCGCCTCCGACTCGACCCCGAGCGAAAGATACGCCTCCACCAGCCGGTGCAGCGCCTCCGGCGCCTGGCTCGTGGTCTGATACAGCGTCAGCACCCGCTTGAATCGGTTGATCGCCGCGACGTAGTTGCCCTGACCCAGGTAATAGCGCCCGACCAGCATCTCCTGCCCGGCGAGCTGGTCGCGCGCCAGGTCGATCTTCAGCCGCGCCTCCCGCGCGTAGTCGGAGCCGGGATAGCGGCGCACCACCTCCTCCAGCTCCTGCAGCGCCCGGGCGGTCTCGCCCTGGTCGCGTTCGACGTCCATGATCTGATCGTAGTGGCTCATGCCGACCAGATACTGCGCATAGGCCGCGTCGGGATCGGCCGGGAAGAAGTCGATGTAACGCGACGCCGCGGCGATCGCCCGGTCGAAGTCCTGACCCTGGTAGAAGCCGAAGGCGGCCATGATCATCGCGCGCTTCGACCATTCCGAATAGGGATGCACCCGCTCCAGCTCCTCGAAGGTCTCGGCGGCGGCGATCGGCTCGCCGTCGTTCAGCATCTCCTCGCCCTCCTGGTAGATCGAGGCGGCGCTGCGGCCGGCGTAGCGGTCCTCGTTCGGATCCAGGTCGTCCGAACAGGCCGCGAGGCCGAGGACGAGCAGGCAGGCGAGGAGAAGGCGGAGCATCACGGGTCCCTTCGAACGAAGCGCCGGGCGGAGCCCTCGCTCCGCCCGGCGGATTTAGGCGATCGAAAGGGGGCGGAGCAAGGCCGCCCCGGCCCTCGGGGCCCTCAGGCCGCGAGAACCTCGGTCTCGGCCAGCTCCGAACGCCAGGCGTCGGGCGTCGCGAACAGGGCGCGCAGCAGACGGTTGGTCATCTCGTGACCGCTCCGCCGCCCGACATGACGCCCGAGGATCGGCGCGCCGGCGAGCGCGAGGTCGCCCACCGCGTCCAGCGCCTTGTGGCGCACGAACTCGTCGCGCCGGCGCAGCCCCTCCGGGTTCAGCACCGTCGCGCCGTCCACCACCACGGCGTTCTCGAGGCTGCCGCCGCGCGCCAGTCCCGCCGCCCGCATCGCCTCGATCTCGTCGAGCAGGCAGAAGGTGCGGCATCCCGAAAGCTCGCGCCGGAAGTCGCCGGGGCCGAGCGCGAGGCGCAGCGCCTGCCGGCCGATCGCCGGCGCCTCGAAATCGATCGCCACGTCGATCTCGAAGCGCGCCGCCGGCTCCAGCCGCGCGAGGCGCTCGCCGTCGCGCACCTCCACCGGCTTCAGGATGCGCAGCTGCCGCCGCTCGCCCTCCAGCGGGATGACGCCCGCGGCCGCGATGGCTTCGGCGAAGGGCCTCGACGAGCCGTCGAGGATCGGAATCTCCGGCCCGTCGATCTCGATCAGCGCGCAGTCGACGCCGAGCCCGGCGAGCGCCGCCATGACGTGCTCGACCGTCCCGACGCTCGCGCCGTCGCGGTTCGCGAGCAGCGTCGAGAGCCGCGTGTCCGCCACCGCGTCCCAGCGCGCCGGTATCATCGCGTCGATGCCGCGCAGATCGGTCCGCTTGAACCAGATGCCGTAGTGCGCCGAGGCGGGCGAGATCCGCATCCGCGCCGGTCGCCCCGAATGGAGCCCGACGCCGCGGAACTCGACCGCCGTCCTTACCGTCGCCTGCATGCCTCGCCCTCGCTCGCGCCCGCCGCTTTCGGCTTTTCGTTTGAAACCCGTTAAGCGCATGGGCCGGCGATCCTCAAATCAAGCTTTGCGACGGTTTGCTACAGAGCTTGCCATACTCGCCACAAACCCCTGACGCAGAAGGTGAAAAACCCGCCCGGGGGAAGCGTCCGGGCGGGCTCTGCATCAGGGACGGCGGCGGCTGCGCGACGGGATCAGTTCGCCTGGCGCCGCAGGAAGGCCGGGATCTCGCGCTGGCGGTCGGCCTCGGCCGGGTCCTCGCCGCCGCGATGCAGCGACGGCTCGGCCGCGCGAGGATTCTGCGCCCCGCCCTGGCCGCCCGTCATGCGCCCGATCAGGCTGTTGATGCCGAAGCGGCCGCGCTCGCCGCCCGGGTCGTGGGCGGCCTGCGTTCCGGGCTGCGGCGCGGCCTGCGGCGCGGGATGCGCCGCCGGGCGCACCGGCGTCGCGGCCGCGGGGCGCGGCTCCGGCCGGCGCGCGTCCGCGGCGCCCGGATGCGACACCGCCGCCTGCAGCCGGCGCAGCGTCTCCGGGCTCGGCTCGCCCGGCGCCGGGGCGCGGGGGGTCTCGGCGGCCGGGGCGATGAAGGCGCCGTCCCGCTCGAACGGGCTCGCCGCGCGGTCGGGCTCCGGCTCGGCCGGGGCCTCGGCCAGCGGCGCGTCCGCGTCGTCGAAGATCGGCGTCGCCTCGACGCGCCTGGTCGCCTCACGGTCCGCCCGCGCGGCGGGCTCGTGGACCTCGGCCGGCGCCGGGGGGGCCGCCCGCGCCGCCTCGGCCTCGGGGGCCGGCTCGTCCGCAGCCCTCCTCGCCTCCGGGGCCCGGCCGCCGGCCGCGCCCGCGGGACGCGCGGGATCGGCCCGCCGGGCCTCCTCCGCCTCGATGCCGGTGGCGACGACCGAGACGCGCATCACCCCCGAGATCTCCGGGTCCAGCGTCGAGCCGACGATGATGTTCGCCTCCGGATCGACCTCGGTGCGGATGCGGTTGGCCGCCTCGTCCAGCTCGAACAGCGTCAGGTCGTAGCCGCCGGTGATGTTGATCAGGACGCCGCGCGCGCCCTTCAGGCTGATCTCGTCGAGGAGCGGATTGGCGATCGCCTTCTCGGCGGCCTGCACGGCGCGGTCCTCGCCCTCGGCCTCGCCGGTGCCCATCATCGCCTTGCCCATCTCGTCCATCACCGAGCGGACGTCGGCGAAGTCGAGGTTGATCAGGCCCGGCCGCACCATCAGGTCGGTCACGCCCTTCACGCCCTGATAGAGCACGTCGTCCGCCAGCATGAACGCCTCGGCGAAGGTCGTGCGCTCGTTGGCGATGCGGAACAGGTTCTGGTTCGGGATGATGATGAGGGTGTCGACGACCTTCTGAAGCTCCTCGACGCCCTGCTCGGCGAAGCGCATGCGCTTCGTGCCCTCGAACTGGAACGGCTTGGTCACGACGCCGACCGTCAGCACGCCCATCTCGCGCGCGGCATGCGCGATCACCGGGGCGGCGCCGGTGCCGGTGCCGCCGCCCATGCCGGCGGTGATGAAGCACATGTGCGCGCCGGCCAGCGCCTCCACGATCTCCTCGATCGATTCCTCGGCCGCCGCGCAGCCGACCTGCGGCTTGGCCCCGGCGCCGAGACCCTGCGTCACCCCGGTGCCGAGCTGGATGCGCCGCGACGCCTTCGACTGCTGCAGCGCCTGGGCGTCGGTGTTCGCCGCCACGAACTCCACGCCCTCCAGCGCCTGGTCGATCATGTTGTTGACGGCGTTGCCGCCGGCCCCGCCCACGCCGAAGACGGTGATGCGCGGCCGGAGCTCGGTCTGCTCCGGAATCACGAGATCGAGTGCCATGGAGTCCGCCTGTATGCTGTGCGCCCCAGTTGTTGTTCGGGGTCGCGCGTTGCCGCTCGTTCGTACTGCTCGGGTCGTTCTTCGCGTTTTGGTGCAATTCTATCCGAATCGTGATCGCCGGTCACGCGGAAATCCCGCATCACCAGTTGTCCCTGAACCAGCGCACCGCGCGCCTGAGCCGCGTGCGTCCGCCGATCGTCGCCGGCGCCTCGAAGTCCCAGATCTCGTCGTGCGGGCGCACCGCATAGGCCGCGAGGCCCACGGCCGCGGCGAAGCCCGGCCCCGCCGCCGACTGCGGCAGCCCGCCGATGCGGATCGGCCGGCCGACCCGCACCCGCTGGCCCAGCACCCGCCGCGCCACGTCCTCGAGGCCCGGAAGCTGGCTGCCGCCCCCGGTCAGCACGATGCGCCGGGAGGGCAGATGGTCGAAGCCCGCGGCGTCGAGCAGCGCCCGCGCCTCCTCCAGGATCTCCTCCACCCGCGGCCGGATCACCCCGATCAGGGCGGAGCGCGTGACGTGCCGCTCGTGCCCCTCGGGCGCCCCGATCGGCGGCGCCGAGATCAGCTCCCGGTCGTCGAGCCCCGTCGCCACCACGCCCCCGTGGATCACCTTGATCCGCTCGGCCAGCGGCCCCTCGATCGAGAACGCCTCCGAGACGTCGCGCGTGACATGCGCCCCGCC
>DATFKM010000241.1:0-6369 GCA_035268645.1 Paracoccaceae bacterium
CGTCGCGGGAGGCTGCGGCGGGTCGCGCCCGGGGGAGGCGCCTCCCGGCGCCGCTCGAGCGCCCCGGCGACGTCGCCCTGGCGCAGACGGCGGCGGATCTCGGCCTCGGCGATCTGGTCGAGGCCCGCGCCGGTCCCGAAGTCGAGCCAGGTGAGATGCAGCGTCCGCTCGGTTCCGCGCCAGAGCGCATGCGCCGCGACCGGGCCGCGCGGGCGGGCGAGGTCGAGGCAGAACCGCGTCTCCGGACCGTGCCGCTCGCGCAGGGCGGCCAGCGCGCGCCGCCCGTCGCCGGCGTCGAGGACGGGGCGGCGACGCTCGAACAGGATCTGCGCGAGCCCCCCGTCCGGTCCGGTCTGGAACAAAGCCCGAACTTCGAGCCCCGCGATCTCCGTCCGCCGCAGCGCGCGGGGCGCCGAGAGGCCGCCGCCGTAGCGCCAGGGCGGCTCCAGCGTCTCGAGCCCCGGCACGGCGACGTCGAGCGCCTCCGGCGTCATGCCCCAGCTCAGGGTGCGCCATGGTTCGGCCGCGAGGGCGGCAGCGGCGGCGAGCAGGAGGGCGAAGGCGGCGAGGACGGCGGAATGCATCGCGGACGATCCTCGCGGCCGAATGCGGCGGCCTCGCGGCGAAGGGTGGCGGCGGCGGGGGCCCCGACCCTATGTTGCCCTTGCGGGCGACTCGCCCGAAGGGAGGACCGCCATGACCGTCGCCGCCCATGACCGCATTCCCGAAACCGCCCTCGCCTGGATCGCGGAGGGGCGGCGCGCCGCCCTCGCCACGGTGGTCGAGACCTGGGGCTCCGCTCCGCGGCCGGTGGGCTCGCAACTCGCGATCTCCGAGGAGGCGGAGATCATGGGCTCGGTCTCCGGCGGCTGCGTGGAGGGCGCGGTGGTGGCCGAGGCGCTGGAGGCGCTGGAGGACGGCGCCTGCCGGATACTCGAATACGGCGTGAGCGACGAGGACGCCTTCGCCGTAGGGCTCGCCTGCGGCGGCACGATCCGCGTGCTGGTCGAGCCGATCGACGTCGGCGAGGGGCCGGAGGCGGCGCTGGTCCGCCGCCTCGCCGAGGCGCGGGCGGCGCGGCGGGCCGCGGTCTACGCGGTGAACGTGGCGACCTGGGAGCGTCGGCTGATCGAGGAGGGCGCGACGGGAGAGCTCGGCGCCGCCGCCGCCCGGCGCCGCCACACGGACCGCTCGGGCTTCGAGGACGACTGGTTCCTCGGCGTCCACAACCCGCCGCTCCGCATGATCGTCGTCGGCGCCGTGCACATCGCGCAGGCGCTGATGCCGATGGCGCGGATCGCCGGCTACGACGCCGCGCTGGTGGACCCGCGCGACGCCTTCGGCGCCGAGCATCGCTTCCCGGGCGAACGCATCCTGCACGACTGGCCGGACGAGGCGCTGGACGCGCTCGGCCTCGACGCCCGCACCGCCGTCGTGACCCTGACCCACGATCCGAAGCTGGACGATCCGGCGATCCGGCGGGCGCTGGCCTCGGACGCGTTCTATCTCGGCTGCCTCGGCTCGAAGAAGACCCACGCCAAGCGCGTGGCGCGGCTGGAGGGCGATTTCGCTTCCGAGACGCTGGCCCGCATCCACGCCCCCGTCGGGGCCGACATCGGCGCGGCCACGCCGGCGGAGATCGCCGTCGCGATCCTCGCCGAGATCACCGAGCGGCTGCGTCGGCCCGAGACGCGACCGGGATCGGTTCCCGCCGAAGCGGCGGCCTGAGGCAGGGCGGGTGAGGTTCGGCCCCACCCCTCTGACGGAGGCCGAAGGCGGCGTCCTCGCCCATTCCCTCAAGGCCGGCGGCACGCGCTTCAGGAAAGGGGCGGTGCTGTCGGCGGCGGACGTCGCGGCGTTGCGCGAGGCGGGCTTCGAGTCGGTCACGACGGCCCGCCTCGGGCCCGAGGACATGACCGAGGACGCGGCGGCCGCGGCGCTGGGCCGGGCCGCGGCGCCGGATCCCTCGGCACGCGGCCTCAGCCTCGCCGCCCCCTTCACGGGGCGGCTCAACGTCTACGCGCTCTGCGGTGGGGTGCTGCGGGTCGACCGGGCGATGGTCGACGCGGTCAACGCGATCGACGAGGCGGTGACGCTGGCGACGCTGGACGACTATGCCCGCGTGCACGCGCGCCAGATGCTCGCGACGGTGAAGATCATCCCCTACGCCGCGCCGCGCGCGGCGGTGGCCGCGGCCGCGGCGCTGCTGCGCGCCGGCGAGGCGCTGCGGGTGCATCCGGTAAGGCTGCGCTCGGCCGGGCTCGTGCTGACGACGACGCCGGGGATGAAGCCGAAGCTGCTCGACAAGGGGGCGGAGGCGCTGACGGCGCGCTGCGCCGCGCTCGGCGTCGCGGTGGCGGGCGAGGCGCGCGTGGCGCACGAGACGGAGGCCGTGGCGGCCGCGCTGACCGCCGCGAAGGGCGATCTGGTGCTGATGCTCGGCGGCTCGGCCCCGTCGGACCGGCGCGACGTCGGCCCCGCGGCGGTGGAGGCGGCGGGCGGCGTTCTCCGCCGCTTCGGCATGCCGGTGGATCCCGGCAACCTGATGTTTCTCGGCGATCTCGGCGGGCGTCCGGTGATCGGCATGCCGGGGTCCGCCCGCTCGCCGGTGGAGCATGGCGTCGACTGGGTGCTGGAGCGGGTGGCCTGCGGCCTCCCCGTCACGTCGGAGGACATCGCGGGCATGGGCGTCGGCGGGCTGCTGAAGGAGATCCCCTCCCGGCCGCAGCCGCGGGGCGGCGGCGCCTCCGCGCCGCAGCGGCCGGTGGTCTCGGCGCTGCTCCTGGCCGCGGGCGCTTCGCGGCGGATGCAGGGACG
This sequence comes from Paracoccaceae bacterium, assembly GCA_035268645.1. Taxonomy (GTDB): domain Bacteria; phylum Pseudomonadota; class Alphaproteobacteria; order Rhodobacterales; family Rhodobacteraceae; genus Albimonas. The sequence goes on from DATFKM010000241.1 coordinate 2,818, forward strand.
CGACAAGCTGCTGGAGGACGTGGGCGGCGAGCCGGCGCTGCGCCGGGCCGCGCGCGCTCTGCTCGAGAGCGGCGTCGACGAGGTGGTCGCGGTGCTGAGGCCGGACGATGCCGGGCGGGCCGCGGCGCTCCGCGGGCTCGGCGTGCGGGTGGTGGAGAACCTTCATGCGGCGGAGGGCATGGCCGCCTCGATCCGCGCAGGCCTCGCGGCGGTCCGGCCCGACGCTGACGCGGTGATGCTGGCGCTCGGCGACATGCCGGAGATCGGCGCAGAGCATGTCGACCGCTTGCTCGGCGCCTTCGAGCCGGGCGAGGGGCGCGCCATCGCGCGCGCGACCGACGAGGAGGGGCGGCCGGGTCATCCCGTGCTGTTCGGCCGGCGCTTCTTCGAGAGCCTCGGTCGGCTGGCGGGCGACGAAGGCGCTCGGGAGATCCTGAGGGCGAACGAGGCGTTTCTTGTCGACGTCGCCACGCCGGGCCGGGCCGCGCGGCTCGACCTCGATACGCCGGAGGCCTGGGCCGCCTGGCGGGCCGAGCGGGCCGACACCTAGGGCAGCCGCAGCGTTCGGAAGCGGTCCGCGGTCGCGAGACGGACGCTGTCGGGGCCGATGTCGGCGACGCGCCAGCGTCCGATCGTGCCGCCCGGCGCGACTCGACGGACGGCGCCGTCGGCGAGGCGGATCAGGGCCCGCCGTCCGTCGGGCCCCTGATGGACGCCGAGAAGCAGAAGCCTGGCCTCCTCCGACGGGCCCCCATCGCCGGGAGGCGCCGGGAACGGACCCTCGGCCCTTGGCGGCGCCTTCGGCCGCGGGCGTGGGTCGAGCGTCGTCAGGGCCGCGAGGCGGGTCGGCGCGTCGGGATCGGGACGCGTTTCGGCCGGCTCCCCGGCAGGCGGAGTCCGTCGCGGCGCGGCGCCGATCGATGTCCGGCTTGCGGCGGCCCACCGCGCCGAAGCCGTTTCCGACGCGTCGAGGCGCCGGGGATTGGGCCGAGGCGTAGCGAGACCCGGGGCGGGCGGGACGAAGGCGTAGGTCGCCGTCTTCGCCGCGGACGGCCCGTCGGCGGGCGGAAACGCCTGCGTCGATGTCACGCCGGCCGCGCCCGTCGCGGCGGGCGGATCCGGCGGCGCCGACGGACGGCGCGGATTGGGACGCGGGACCGCCAGACCCGGTCGCGGAGCGGCGAAACGGAGCGCGGCGGCGTCGCCCGGCATGGACGCGTGATGCCGAGCGGGCTGCGCTTCGGGGGGACCGTCTGGGGCGGGAGATGGCGAGCGGGGGGCCGGTTCGGATGGCGGCCCCTCGGTCGAGACGACGGTCGCCGTGAGCCCTTCTGCGGCGGCGTCCTGGCCGGGAGGGACGCCGAGCGGCGCCGGATCGGGCGGCGTCTCCCGCGGGCTCTCGGTTCGGGAGGGGGAGGCGCCGGGGCGGGTGGCGGCGTCCTCCGCGGCGAGGGCGGGCGGTGCGTCGGCGTCGGATCGGGGCGTGGCTGCCGGCGCGAGCGTGGCGGGCATCACGGCCGGGCGGCGGGGGTTGGAGCGCGGGACGATGCGGCCCGGCGCCGCTGCGGCGTCCGGCGTCTCGGCGGCGGCCGTCTCGCCGGGCGTGGCGGCGTCGGCCTGGCCGAGCGGATTGGCGCGCGGCAGCGGGGCGGTCTCCGCCGCGGGGGCCGCGGAGACCGTGAGCAGGAGCGCGGCGAGAACCGCGAGAGGCGCGGCGCCCGTCCGCATCGGCGTCAGGCCGTCGCCTTGGCGAGCGCCTGGTCGAGATCCGCGATCAGGTCGTCCGGATCCTCCAGCCCGATGGAGAGGCGCACCACTTCGGGCCCGGCGCCGGCCGAGCTCTGCTGTTCCGGCGTGAGCTGGCGGTGAGTGGTGGAGGCGGAGTGGATGATCAGCGAGCGGGTGTCGCCGAGATTGGCGACGTGGCTGAAGATCTCGACCGCGTCGACCAGCTTGACGCAGGCGTCGTAGCCGCCCTTCACGCCGAAGGTGAAGAGGCTGGAGACGCCCTTCGGATAGAGCTTCTTCGCGCGCCGGTAGTAGGGCGAGCTCTTGAGGCCGGCATAGGTGACGTATTCGACGCGGGGGTCGTTCTCGAGCCACTGGGCGACCTTGAGGGCGTTCTCGCAGTGCCTGGCCATGCGCAGCGAGAGCGTCTCGATGCCCATCAGCGTCAGGAACGCGTTCATCGGCGCCATGGTCATGCCGAGGTCGCGCAGGCCGATGGCGATGCCGTGGAAGGTGAAGGCGAGCGGGCCGAAGGTCTCGTGGAAGCGCAGGCCGTGATAGGCCGGCTCGGGATCCGCGAGCGAGGGGAACTTGCCGGCGGCGGTCCAGTCGAACCTGCCGGAGTCGACGATGGCGCCGCCGACGGCGTTGCCCTGGCCGGAGAGGTACTTGGTGGTCGAGTGCACCACCAGCGTCGCGCCGTGGGCGATGGGATTGCAGAGGTAGGGGGTGCCGGTGGTGTTGTCGACGATGAGCGGGATGCCCTTCTTGTCGGCGATGGCGGCCATCTTCGGCAGATCGGTGACGTAGCCGCCCGGATTGGCGACGCTTTCGCAGAAGATCGCCTTGGTGCGCTTGGTCACGGCGCGGGAGACTTCGCCGGGCTTGTCGGTGTCGACGAACTTCGCCTCCCAGCCGAAGCGTCTGATGGTCTGCGAGAACTGGGTGATGGTGCCGCCGTAGAGGCGGGTCGAGGCGACGATGTTGTCGCCGGGGCTCATCAGCGGGAACAGCGCGAGGATCTGCGCGGCGTGTCCCGACGAGGTGCAGACCGCGCCGGCGCCGCCTTCGAGCGTCGCGATGCGCTCCTGCAGGACCGAGACCGTGGGATTGGTCAGGCGGGAGTAGATGAAGCCGACCTCCTGCAGGTTGAAGAGGGCGGCGGCGTGGTCGGCGTCGCGGAAGACGTAGCCGGTGTTCTGGTGGATCGGCGTCTGGCGGGCGCCGGTGGCGGGGTCGGGACGGGCGCCGGCGTGGATCTGAAGCGTGTCGAAGCCGTAGGTCGGCCCCTGTGCGGTGTCGTCGGGCATGTGTCGTCCCTCCCCTTGAAGCGGTTTTCTGGCCGCAAGGCTTAGGCGAAAGCCGCGGGCCTCACAACTGTGCAGGCGCGGGCGGTGCACGCGGGACGGACGTTGCCTGCCGGCCGGCCGGGGTGGAACGAAAGCGGCCCCGGCGCTGCAGGATCGGCGGGCCCGTCCGGGCCGCGGCCGCGGCACGGGGACATTCCCCCATCTTGCCGGCGTCCGTGCAGGGAAAAAATCGCACTTTCGGATGGGGCAAGGGGTGGCGTGGCAGGCACGCCGGGCCGGCAGATCGCGCGCGCTGCGCTGCTACCGACGCGGCCCTGTCAGGGTCGCGCGATCAGCGCACCCACAGCTTGTGCGCCTTGATCCGGTTGCGGATCGCCTGTTCCTTGCGGGGCAGGGCGGCACGGTCGAACAGGCCGCGCACCTCCCGGCCCTTGCGCTGGTAGATCATGCGCCGGAAGGCGGCGCTTTCGCGGAACACGGTCTTCAGGTGGTTGGGCGCGGTCACAGCCTCCAG
>DATFKM010000242.1:0-6322 GCA_035268645.1 Paracoccaceae bacterium
GAGACCGCGGCGAAGCTCGCCCCCCGGCTCTCCGATCCCAAGGACCGCGCCTGGCTCGCGGCCGCCTGCGCCCCCCTCTGAAGGAGCCTGCCCGATGTCCGAGTCCGACAACGACGCCCCCCGGATCGCGCCCTCGCCGGGCCTGCACGTCGTCCGCGCCGGCGGCGCCGTGATCGGCGAGACCGCCTCCGGCTGGTCCGTCCTGATGCCGGGCGACGAGACGCCGACGATGTATCTGCCGAAGGCCGAGGCGGGCGCCCTCTTCCTCGAACCCGCCGAGACGACCTTCGAGATCCCCGGCCTCGGCCGCGCCCGGCAATACGACCTGATCGCCAAGTCCGGCCCGATCCGCAGCGCCGCCTGGGCGATCGAGGCTCCGGCGACCGGCGCCGAGATGCTGATCGATCACGTCGCCTTCGACCCCGAGCGCGTCGCCGTCGAACGCCTCTGACCCGGACGCCGCAGTCGCCCCGGCTGCGTCGCGCCACGCCCCGTCTGCCCGGCTTCGGGAACGAGACGGGCGCAGGCTGGCGGGCGGGCCGGCGCCGCCGAAGGCGGCGCTCGGGGCGACCGTCAGCCAGCCCGCCCGCGCCTCAGGGCTTCGGCCCCCAAGGCGCCGGGTTGAGCAGCTGCACCTCCTGGCTCAGCAGCAGCGGCCGCAGCTGCACCGCGAAGGCCATGAACCCCTTGTCCGAAAACAGCCGCTTCCAGTGCGCCCGCCGGTCGGCGTCGTCGTCGAACTTCCAGAGATGCACCAGCTGGTGCAGCGGGCCGGTGTCCGACACGAAATATCCGACCAGCTTCGCGTCGAACCCGCCCGCCTTCAGCGCCGGCCAGCCCTCTTCGCCGTAGAGCTTCACCACCTGCGGCATCTCGCCGATCCGCACCGCGTAGCGTCGTTCCTCGTAGATCATGCGTCCCTCCCGTGCCGCGCGTCTCCCGCGCCGGGCGAGCCTTCCCGCCCGCCGCGCCCGAGGCAAGCCCCCGCCGCCGCGCGGCCCGTCAGGCGTGCTCCTCGCGATGCGTCTCCACCAGGGCGCGGTTGTAGGCGCGCAGCGCATCGACGTGGAACAGCGCCCCGATCAGCTCCGGGCGCGCGTCGGCGTCGCGCTCCACCACCGGGATCATCGCACGCCCCGCGCTCCGCTCGAACATCGGCAGCGCCGTCGCCAGCGTGTCGCCCCGCTCCAGCGCCGCGCCCTGCTCGACGAGCGCCCAACAGGCGCTGTCCGAGGCGCCGTTCTCGTCGCCCCGCATCCGCATGCAGTCCCGCACCGCGATGGTCCCCGGAATCCAGCTCTGCGGCCCCTCGGCCAGATGCACGTCGCGCCGTTCCAGCTGATCGAGGAAGAAGCTCTTGTCGACGAAGCGCGCGCTGACCACGACCGCGAGCGAGACCGAGGCCATCACCGCGATCCCCGCCTGCCAGTCCCCGGTCAGCTCGAAGATGATCAGCGTGGTGCTCAGCGGCGCCCCCAGCACCGCCGCCGCCACCGCCCCGGTGCCGGCGATGGCGTAGAGCGCCTCGGACCCCGAGACCGCCGGAAAGATCCCCACCGCGACGTAGCCGAAGGCCAGCCCCGTCAGCGCCCCCAGCATCAGCGCGGGCGAGAACACGCCGCCCCCCATGCGCCCGGCGAACGTGATCGCCACCGCCACCACCTTGACCATCGCGAACAGGATCGCCTCCAGGAAGCCGACATCCACCGTCAGCGCCCGACTCGTGGTCTCGTAGCCGACGCCGATGATGTGCGGAAAGCGCAGCGCGATCAGCCCCAGAAGCAGCCCGGCGACGCCCGGCCGAAGCCAGCCCGGGATCCGCAGCGAACCCTGCACCCGGTCGCCCGCGCGCTCGGCCACGAAGATCGCCTTCATCATCGCCACCGCGACGAGGCCCGAGATCATGCCGAGGATCAGGAACGCCGGCAGTTCCTGATAGAAGCCGAGCGTGTGTTCGGGCAGCACGAACTCGGTCACGTCGCCCATGTGGATCCGGCTCACCACCGCCCCGGCGACCGAGGCGACGACGATCGGCGCGAAGGCCTTCATCGCGAAGTGCCGCAGCACGACCTCGAGCGCGAACACCGCCCCCGCGATCGGCGCGTTGAAGCTGGCCGAGACCGCCGCCGCCACCGCGCAGCCCAGCATCTCGCGCGAGGTCATCGGCGAGGCGTCGATGCGCTCCGACACCCAGGAGGAGATCGTCGCCGCGAGATGCACCACCGGCCCCTCCCGCCCGGTCGAGCCCCCGGTCGAGAGCGTGATCAGCGAGGCCGCCGCGCTGGCGAGGCCGGAGCGCAGCGGCACCCGCCCGTCGCGCAGCGCCGAGGCCTCGATGACGTGCGCCACCGAGCGCGCCTTCCCGTCCGAGGTGAACAGCTGCAGGATCACCCCGACCGCGAGGCCGCCGAGGATCGGCACCCCGACCACCACCGCGGGGCCCAGCCCCGTCAGATGCGTGTGCAGCCGCAGGTCGTCGGCGCCGTAGATCAGCGTCTGAAGCTGCGAGATCGAGAGCCGGAAGCCGATCGCGGCGTAGCCCGCCGCGATGCCGAGGCCGAGCGCCAGCAGCCAGAACTGCACCGCCGTCGGGCCCTGCCGGCGCAGCGCGTCGCGCGCCTCCGTCCAGCCCCGCCGCAGCGACCGGCGCCCCGCGCGCCAGCCCAGCTTGAGCGCGTGGCCCCCTCTCGCGACGATACGGCGCGACTCGGCCATCTGCGGCGGTCACCTCTCGGGAAGTCCGACCCCTCGAACCTCTCGTAACCCCCTGCCGGGCGGAGCGCAAACAGGCGCGAAGGGGTCCTCCGCCCTCATCCCTTCCGGCGTATGCCGATCACCGCGCCCGCCTCGGCCGGCCGCGGCAGATCCTTCTGCGCCGCCATCAGCCGCGCCAGCCGCGCCTGCGCCCAGCCCGGATAGGCCGCCGTGCGCCGCGCCTCGAGATCGACGTTCAGGGTCAGCGTCTCCGACGTCGCGCAAAGCGTGCCGTCCGCGTCCTTCACCATGCGCGAGAAGAAGTGGATCTGCTTCGGCCCCCAGTCGAGGAGCTGCATCTCGCAGCGGAACGTCTCGCCCTCGAGCAGCTCGCCGACGTAGTGGATGGTCTGCTGCACCACCATCGGCCCCAGGCGCAGCTCGCGCGCCAGCGCCTCGCCGACCCCCAGCACCTCGTCGAACACGAAGTCGGAGGTCTTGTCGAAGGCCATGGTGTAATAGGCCACGTTCATGTGGCCGTTGTAGTCGATCCACTCCGGCGGCACCGCCCGCGGCGGGCTGATCAGGAGCCTCCCGTCGAACTCGGGCTCCGGTCCCGCCCAGGCGGGCGCGCTCTCGGCGGCGGCGGCGTCGGTCAAGGCTCTCTCCTCCTGCATCCTCGCTCCGGCCCTCCCATGCCTCGGAAGCCCCCCCGCCGTCCAGACGCCGCCCCGAGGCCGGGCGCCGGGCGCCGCTTCCCCCGCCCCTCGCGCTCGGCTACCGTCCTCCCCAAATCCGGGAGGACGCCATGACCATCCAGACCGCCATATCCGCCCTCGGCGCCAGCTTCGCCGAGCGCCTCTCCACCGCCGAGGCGATCCGCGCCCATCACGGCGAGGACGGCAGCTACTATTCCGCCATCCTCCCCGACGCCGTGCTGTTCCCCGAGTCGGCCGAAGAGGTGGCGGAGATCGTGAAGATCTGCGCCGCCGAGGGTTGCCCGCTGATCCCCTGGGGCGTCGGCTCCAGCCTCGAAGGCCACACCCTCCCCTTCCACGGCGGCGTCACGCTCGACATGAGCCGCATGGACCGCGTGCTCGAGGTGGTCGAGGAGGACCTCCTCGCCGTGGTCCAGCCCGGCGTGACGCGGGAGGCGCTGAACACCGAACTGCGCCACACCGGCCTCTTCTTCCCCGTCGATCCGGGCGCCAACGCCACCCTCGGCGGCATGGCCGCGACCCGCGCCTCCGGCACCAACGCCGTGCGCTACGGCACCATGCGCGAGAACGTGCTCGCCGCGCAGGCGGTGCTGGCGGACGGCCGCATCATCCGCGTCGGCTCCCGCGCCAGGAAGACCTCCGCCGGCTACGACCTGAAGAACCTCCTCGTCGGCTCCGAAGGCACCCTCGGCATCTTCACCGAACTCACCGTGAAGCTCTACGGCGTGCCGGAGGCGATCACCGCCGCCACCTGCGCCTTCGACGGCGTGGAGGGCGCCGTCGACGCCGTGATCCAGGCGATCCAGCTCGGCATCCCCGTCGCCCGCATCGAGTTCCTCGACGAGGTGTCGATCCGCGGCGTCAACAACTACTCCAAGCTCGGCCTGCCCGAGAAGCCCCACCTCTTCCTCGAATTCCACGGCACCGAGGCCGGCGCCGCCGAACAGGCCGAGATGTTCGGAGAGATCGCGGCCGAGAACGGCGGCGGCGACTTCGCCTGGACCGCGACGGCGGAGGAGCGCGCCAAGCTCTGGAAGGCCCGGCACGACATCTACTTCGCCGGCATCTCGCTCCAGCCCGGCGCCAAGCCGATGTCCACCGACGTCTGCGTCCCCATCTCCCGCCTCGCCGAGGCGCTCCTGACCGCGCAGGCCGACATCGCCGAGAGCCACCTCCTCGGCAACCTCGTCGGCCATGTCGGGGACGGCAACTTCCACGCCGGCCTCCTGCTCCGCCCCGACCACCCCGAGGATCTCGAGGAGGCCAAGCGCCTCGCCGGCAAGTGGAACCGCCTCGCCGTCTCCCTCGGCGGCACCATCACCGGCGAGCACGGCGTCGGCCGCGGCAAGCGCGCCTACATGGCGGACGAGCACGGCGACGGCTATCTCGTGATGGCCGAGCTGAAGCGCGCGCTCGACCCGAAGAACATCCTGAACCCCGGAAAGGTCGTGGAGATCAACTGAGCCCCGGAGATCCCGAAGCCCCGAAAGGAGCCAAGCGATGACCGATTTCGACGCCTACGCCGAGGCCGAGCGCCGCGGCTGGTCCGACCCGGACGTCGCCCGCGCCTACGCCGACCGCTTCGCCGCCGTCGCCGACCAGGCCGCGCCCGCCACGCTCGAGGCCGCCGGCGCCGATGCCGGCCTGCGCGCCCTCGACATCGGCTGCGGCCACGGCACGCTCACCCGCGGCCTCGTCGAGGCGGGGTGCGACACCGACGCCGTCGACGCCTCGGCCGAGATGCTCGCCATCGCCCGCAACCGCGCCAAGGCGGCCCGCTTCCACGAGGCCGACGCCGGCGCGCTGCCCTTCAAGGACGCCAGCTTCGACCTCGCCGTCGCAGGCTTCTCGATCCCCCACATGGCCGACCAGCCGAAGGCGCTGGCCGAGGCGCGCCGCGTGCTGCGCCCCGGCGGCCGCTTCGCGATGACCGGCTGGGTCGGGCCGGACCGCTCGCCGGCCTTCTCGATCCTCTACGCCGCCCTCGACGAATACGCCGACCCCGACGCGCCGACCCCGCCCCCCGGCCCCGACTTCCACCGCTACGCAAGCCGCGAGGCGTCTATCGAGACGCTGGAGGAGGCCGGCTTCTCCGACGCCGACTGGCGCGAGGTCGACTGCGCCCTGACGCTGGAGGATCCGGGCGGGCTCTACGACCTCTTCGCCGAGGCGACGGTCCGCGCCGCGATGCTTATCGCCGCTCAGCCCGAGGCGGCGCGCAAGGCGATCCGCGAGGCCATGATCCGCGGCGTCGAGGCCGAGCCCGAGGACGAACACGGCCGCCGCGTCGTCCCGATGCCGGCAACCCTCGTCACCGCCCATGCCTGACGCCGCTACGGCGGAAGCCGAGGCCGCCCGCCTCGCACGCGGGTTCCTCGCCGCCTGGAGCGCGCATGACGCCGACGCGCTCGGCGCCCTTTTCGCCGCGGATGCGGATTTCGTGAACGTCGCCGGCCTCTGGTGGCACGGGCGCGAGCGCATCGTCCGCACCCACCGCAAGGCGTTCCTCACCTATTTCGCCGCCGCCGCGCTGACCGAGGAGCGGCTGGAGACCCGCCCCCTCGGCCCCGGCGCCGCGCTCGCGCGGCTTCGCGCCCGGCTCGAGGGCCAGACCGCGCCCGACGGAACCCCCGCCGGCCCGCGCCGCACCCTCCTCCTCCTCGCCGCCGCCGAGACGCCGGAGGGCTGGCGCCTCGTCGCCGCCCAGAACACCGACGTCGCGCCGGACGGCGAGACCCTGCTCGCCGAGGGGGACGCCCTCGTCCCCGCCCGCTACTCGTGAAGGACCGCATGACCGAAGAGACCCACGTCGACCCGACCCGCCCGCAGTTCGAGGCGTTCAAGACCCTCCCGCGCGACGAGCCGGCCGAGATGCTCAACCTCGTCCGCTTCCGCGACCTCGCCGCCTA
>DATFKM010000243.1:0-13038 GCA_035268645.1 Paracoccaceae bacterium
GTTCGAGCCGGCGGGGCGGCGCGAGCTGGCGCTTCGGGCGGACGGGCGCGTCGAGGGTCATGGGCGGGGCCTCCCTTGGATCCGGTCTTCGTCTTGGGGCCGGGGAACCGGCCCGCGACGAGGCTAGCGGCTGCGGGCCGCGATCTCAAAGCGCGGAATCCCGGCCGGCCGCATCGATCCGAGGCTGATCGAAATCAAGGACCGAACCCGGCGCGGCCCTATGGTGGCGGCGCGCGCGGCCGAGGACCGGCGACGCGCGGACGCAACGGACGGACGCGGGAGCGGACGGAACGGCATGTCCAGGGACACGGCGGACCAAGGGCGGATCGTCTCCATCGAAGGCACGGTGGTCGACGTGCGCTTCGCGGCGGACCCGCCGCCGGCCGAGACGCGGCTGACCGCCGGCGACGGCGGGATCGTGATCGAGGTCGCGGCGCTGATCGGCCGGCGCACGGTGCGCGGCATCGTGCTGACGGCGGACCGGCCGCTCGCGCTCGGCATGGCGGTCGTGAACACCGGCGGGCCGATCGAGGTGCCGGTCGGCGAGGCGCTGCTCGGGCGGATGGTCAACCTCTTCGGCGAGCCCATCGACCGCCTCGGCCCGCTCGACGCCGAGACGCGCAAGCCGATGCGGGGCGAGCGCGTGCCGCTGTCGCGGCGGCGCGTCGCGGGGGAGATCTTCGAGACCGGGATCAAGGCGGTGGACCTGCTGAGCCCGTTGGAGCGGGGCGGCAAGGCCGGCCTCTTCGGCGGCGCGGGCGTCGGCAAGACCGTGCTGATCACCGAGATGATCCACAACATGGTCGAGGCCTACGAGGGGCTCAGCCTGTTCTGCGGCATCGGCGAGCGCTGCCGCGAGGCCGAGGAGCTGTGGCGCGAGATGGGCGAGGCGGGCGTGCGCGAGCGCACCGTCATGATCTTCGGCCAGATGAACGAGAGTCCCGGCGTGCGCTTCCGCGTCGGGCACGCCGCGATGACCATCGCCGAGCATTTCCGCGACGCCGAGCGGCGCGACGTGCTGGTGCTGATCGACAACATCTTCCGCTTCGTGCAGGCGGGCTCGGAGGTCTCGGCCCTGCTCGGACGCATCCCGTCGCGGGTCGGCTACCAGCCGACCCTGGGCACCGAGCTCGCGGAGCTGGAGGAGCGGATCTGCTCGACCGACTCCGGCGCGATCTCCTCGGTCCAGGCGGTCTACGTGCCGGCGGACGATTTCACCGATCCCGCCGCGACGCACGCCTTCGCGCATCTCTCGGCTTCGATCACGCTCGCGCGGCGGCGGGCGGCGGAGGGGCTGTATCCGGCGATCGATCCTCTCAAGTCGGCCTCCAAGATGCTGACGCCGGCGGGTGTGGGCGAGCGGCATCACCGGCTCGCCGGCCAGGTCCGCAACGTCCTGGCGGAATACGACGAGCTCAAGGACATCATCGCGATGCTGGGCCTCGAGGAGCTGTCGCAGCGCGACCGGGCGACGGTGGCGAAGGCGCGGCGGCTGGAGCGTTTCCTGACGCAGCCGTTCTTCTCGACCGAGCAGTTCACCAGCTACGAAGGGCGCTTCGTGCCGCTGGAGGATACGCTGGAGGCGACCGAGCGCATCCTCGCCGGCGAGTTCGACGACCGCCCCGAGGGCGACTTCTACATGATCGGCGGGCTCGACGACCTCGAGGCGCGAGCCGAAGGCCGGTCCGGCGGACGGGCGGCATGAGCGAGACGATGACCCTGCGCGTGGTGACGCCGACGGGCGTGGCGCTGGAGACGGCGGCGACGCGGATCGTCGCGGTCTCGCCCGTCGGCGCCTTCGGGATGCTGCCGCGGCACGTCGACTACGTGACCGAGCTGATCCCCGGCGTGCTGATCCACGACGACGAGGGAGGCGAGGAACGCTTCCTCGGCGTCAACAGCGGCACGCTGGTCAAGTGCGGGGCGGAGGTGACGGTGGCGACGCGCGACGCGATCCCGGGCGACGACCTCTCGGCGCTTGAGCGGCGGGTGGCGGAGACGTTCGGGCGGATCGACGACCGCGAGCGGGCGGCCCGCGGCGCCTTGGCGCGGCTCGAGGCGGGGCTGGTGCGCCGGTTCTTCGACCTCGGCCGGGAGACGTCGCCGTGAGCCGGCCGGAGCGCGACGAGGAGGCGCGCGAGCGCCCCGAGCGGGCGGCCGAGGAGATCGCCCGCGGCGCGCGGCGCAAGCGCCGCGCGCGCGAGAAGGGGCGCCGGCCGGTGTGGTTCGGCCTCGGCATGTTCGGGCTGGTGGGCTGGGCCGTGGCGGTGCCGACGCTGGCCGGCGTGGCGCTGGGCCTGTGGCTGGACGCGCGAAGCGGCGGGGGCAGCGAGTGGACGCTGACGCTGCTGCTGGCGGGGGTCGGCCTCGGCTGCATCAACGCGCTCTGGTGGGTGAGCCGGGAGAGCAAGGGTGACTGAGGCGGCGTTCGTCGAGCCCGTTTTCGCGGCGGGTCTCGCGCTCGCCTTCGCGGCGGGCGCCGCGGCGGGGGCGGCGCATCTCGCGATGCTCTGGCGATCGACGCGGGCGCTGACCGCGGGGCGCGAGAGCCCGCTGCGCTTCGCGCTCGGCGGCCTCGTGCGCCCGGCCGCGACGGCGGGGATGGCGGCCGGGGCGCTCGCGCTCGGCGCAGGCGCCTGGGAGCTGGCGGCCGGGGCGGTCGGCTTCGGGGCCGCGCGGCTGGCGGCGACCGGCTGGGCGCGGCGCGGGGGCGCCGGGACCGGGTCCGCGCGGCGTGGCGGCGCAGGGGGCGGCGGAGAGGCATGACGCTCGGACCCGACGAGACGGTTCTGCTGCAGGTCGTCCCCGGCGTCGCGATCACCGCGACGCTGGCCTGGACCTGGGCGATCATGGCGGCGCTCACGCTGATCTCGGCGATCGCCGGGACGCGGCTTTCGGCGGGGGACGAGCGGCCCTCGCGCCTGCGCACGCTGGTCGAGGCGACGGTGGAGACGATCCGCGGTCAGATCGCCGCCATCGGCGTCAAGGACCCGGACCGCTACCTGCCCTTCGTGGGCACGCTGTTCCTGTTCATCGCCGCGGCGAACCTGCTCGCGCCCGTGCCGGGCTACACGCCGCCGACGGCATCGCTCTCCACCACCGCGGCGCTGGCGCTCTGCGTGCTGGCGGCGGTGCCGGTGTTCGCGGTGACGCGCAAGGGGATCGTGGGGTTCCTGCGCAGCTATCTTCAGCCGACGCCCTTCATGCTGCCGTTCAACATCATCGGCGAGCTGTCGCGCACGCTGGCGCTGGCGGTCCGCCTCTACGGCAACATGATGAGCGGCACGGTGATCGCGGCCATCCTGCTGTCGGTCGCGCCGCTGTTCTTTCCGGTGCTGATGCAGCTTCTGGGGCTGCTGACCGGGATGATCCAAGCCTACATCTTCGCCGTCCTCGCCATGGTCTACATCGCCTCCGCCGCCGCGGCGGGGGGGCGGACGGGCGGCGCTTCCAAGGGAGATCCGGATGGAGAGTGAAGCCCTGATCGCCGTCGCCTCGATCGTCACGGCCGGACTGACCATCGCCATCGGCGCGATCGGCCCGGCCTTGGGCGAGGGGCGGGCCGCGGCGCAGGCGCTGGCGGCGCTGGCGCAGCAGCCGGACGAGGCGAACACCATCACGCGGACGCTGTTCGTCAGCCTCGCGATGATCGAATCGACGGCGATCTACTGCTTCGTGGTCTCGATGATCCTGCTCTTCGCCAACCCCTTCGCGGATCTCGCGGCGGGGGCCGGGGCGGCGGCCGGCGGCGGCGGGGGCTGAGGCGATGGAGCTGGACTGGTTCACGGTCGCGGCGCAGGTCGTCAACTTCCTGATCCTGGTCTGGCTGCTGCGCCGCTTCCTCTACCGCCCCGTGACGCGGGCGATGGAGCGGCGGGAGGCGCGGATCGCGGAGCGGCTGGAGGAGGCCGAGACCAAGCGCGCGGAGGCGGAGGACGAGGCCGAGAGCCTGCGCGAGACGCGATCCGAACTGGAACGTCGGCGCGAGGAGACGCTGGAGGAGGCGCGGGCCGAGGCCGACGAGAAGCGCGAGGAGCTGGAGAAGGAGTTGGAGCGCGAGATGACCGAGCGGCGGGAGTCGCGCATCGAGGCGCTGGAGGCGGAGCGAGAGCGCTTCCTCGCGGATCTGCGGCGGCGCACGGCGCGGCACGTCAACGCGCTGGCCCGCTCGGCGCTGGCGGAGTTCGCCGACGCCTCGCTCGACGAGGCGACGGCGCGGCGCTTCGCGGAGCGCTTCGCCGCGGCCGAGGACGAGACCGTCGAGCGGCTCGCCCAGGCGGCGCGGGACGCGGATGAGGGTCCCTTGGTCGAGAGTCCGCGGCCGCTGGACGAGGAGAGCCGCAGGCGCGTCGCCGAGGCGCTGGCGAAGCGGATGCCGCAGGCGCCGGAGCCGCGCTTCGAGACGGACGAGGCGTTGATCCTCGGCCTGCGGGTCTCGGCCGGGGGGCAGGTGCTGGAGTGGTCGCTGTCGGATCATCTGCAGCGGCTGGAGCGCTTCGTGGAGGACGAGCTGGACCGCGCGCCGGGCGCCGAGCGGGCCGCGGCATGAGGGCGCCGTGAACGGGGATCTGACGCGAGAAGTTGCGCGCGTCTTCGAGGGACTGGAACGCGCACGCGAGCAGGTGCGGCCGGACCTCGAGGCCGGGGAGGTCGGCCGGCTGCTGGAAGCCGGCGGCGGCGTCGCGCAGGTGGCGGGCTTCACCGACCTCGCGTCGGGCGAGCTTCTGGCCTTTCCGAACGGGCTGATGGGCGTCGCCGAGAGCCTCGGCGAGCGGCGGACCGGGGTGATGCTGCTCGGCCGTTCGGACGACCTGCGCGAGGGCGACGAGGTGCGCCGCACGCGCCGGGTGGTCGACGTGCCGGTGGGCGAGGCGTTGCTGGGGCGGGTGGTCGACGCGCTCGGGCGGCCCCTCGACGACGGCGGCGAGATCGGTGCGGAGGAGCGCCGGCCGGTGGAGCGCCCCGCTCCGCCGATCATGGCGCGGGCCCCGGTCACGACCCCGCTCCAGACCGGGATCAAGGTGATCGACGCGGCGCTGCCGATCGGGCGCGGCCAGCGCGAGCTGATCCTCGGCGACCGGCAGACCGGCAAGACCTCGGTCGCGCTCGACGCGGTGCTGGCGCAGCGGGAGACGGGCGTGCTCTCGGTCTGGTGCGCGATCGGCCAGCGCGCCTCGGCCGTGGTGCGGGTCCTGGAGCGGCTGCGGGCGGAGGGCGCGCTCGGCCGCTGCGTCGTCGTGGTGGCGGGGGGCGAGGACCCGCCGGGGCTGCAGTTCGTCGCGCCCTACGCCGCCGCCACCATCGCCGAGCGCTTCGCCGCCGACGGCGAGGACGTGCTGGTGGTGTTCGACGACCTCGTGCGCCACGCCCGCGCCTATCGGGAGCTGTCGCTGCTGATGCGCCGGCCGCCGGGGCGGGAGGCCTATCCGGGCGACGTCTTCTACATCCACTCGCGCCTGCTGGAGCGCGCGACGCATCTGCGCGAGGAGGAGGGCGGCGGCTCGATCACCGCATTGCCGGTGGTGGAGACGCAGGCGGGCGACATCTCGGCCTTCATTCCGACGAACCTGATCTCGATCACCGACGGGCAGATCTACCTCGATTCCGGGCTGTTCGAGCGGGGGCAGCTGCCGGCGGTGGACGTCGGGCGCTCGGTCTCGCGCGTCGGCGGCAAGGCGCAGCTGCCGGCGTTCCGGACGGTGGCGGCGGATCTGCGCCTCGCCTACTCGCAGTACGAGGAGCTGGAATCCTTCGCCCGCTTCGGCGCGCGGCTCGACGAGGAGACCCAGCGCAAGCTGGATCGCGGGCGGCGCGTGCGCCAGGTCCTGCGACAGGGCGAGGGCGACCATCTCTCCGTGATCGAACAGATCGCGGTGCTGCTGGCGACGACCTCCGGCGCCCTCGACAGCGTGGAGACGGACCGCGTGACCGAAGCCGAGGCGGCCGTCCGCGAGGCGGCGCGCGATCGGCTGACCGAGGTGGCCGAGCGGGCGGCGGCGGGCGAGACGCTCTCCGAGGAGGACCGCGAGGCCGTGCTTTCGACCGTCCGCGAGGCGCTGGCGGAGGCCGGCTTCGGCAAGACCGAAAGGGCGCGCGAGGGGCCGGACGACGAGGGGGAGGGCGATGGAGACGCTTGAAAGCCTCGCCTCCCGCATCGAGACCACCGAGGACATCCACGGCATCGTGCGCACCATGAAGGCGCTCTCGGCCGTCAGCATCCGCCAGTACGAGGCGGCGATGCAGGCGCTGGACCTCTACGGCGAGACGGTGGAGCTCGGCCTTTCGGCGGTGCTGCGCCGGCGCCGGCCGGACCTTCGGCGGTCCCCGACCGGCGGCGCCGGGGCGGCGATCGTGTTCGGCTCCGACCGCGGGCTCTGCGGGCGTTTCAACGAGCGGCTGGCCGACCGCGTGCAGGCCGAGGTCGCCGCGGCGCGCCGGGACGGCCGGAGCGCCCCCCGCCTGCTGGCGGTCGGCGGGCGCATGGCCACCCAGCTCGAGGCGCGGGGAGTCGGCGTGGAGACGGCGCACATGCAGCCGGGCTCCGCCGCGGGGCTGACGCGCGCGGCGCAGGCGATCCTGGTGGAGGCCGATCGCTGGCGGGCGGAGGCGGGCATCGGGCGCATCGAGGTGTTCCACAACCGGCGCGCCGAGGGCGCCGAGGGCGGCGCCACGGAGCCGGTCTCGGCGGTGCTGATCCCGCCGCCGCCCGAGACGCTGCGCGAGCTGGCGGAGCGCGAATGGCCCGGGCGGTCCCTGCCCGACTTCAGGATGGAGGCGGGCGCGCTGTTCTCCTGGCTGATCCGGGAGCGGCTGCTGATCGGCGTCGCGCGCGCCGCGGCGCATTCGCTGGCCGGCGAGCACGCCGCGCGCCTCGCGGCGATGCAGGCGGCGGAGCGCAACATCGAGGAGCGGCTGGAGACGCTCTCGGCCCGCCGGCGGCGCACCCGGCAGACCTCGATCACCTCGGAACTGCTCGACATCGTCGGCGGCGTCGAAGCGATGCGCCGGCGCGATGCGGACGAGGATGCGGCGGAGCACGGCCGCGGCGAGGGTCGGCGCGGAGCGGGCGGGGGCCGCTGAGCGGCCCGCCGGGGTCAGGGAGCGGGGGCGAGCGCCCGTCCGTCGCGGCCGACGACGCGCCCGGCCTTCGCCACCAGCGCACGGGGCGCGGGGACGGCGACGGCCTCGGCCAAGGTCTCGCCTTCGAGGAGCACGACGTCGCCGGGGGCGCCGGGCTCGAGGCGATGCCGCGGCGCGTCCATGGCGGCGGCGCCGCCTTCGGTGCAGAGGCGGAGGGCGAGCTCGAGGTCCGCGTCGCGCCTGAGGTCGTTGCGCAGGCCGAGCAGCATCGCCCGCTCCAGCATGTCGCCCGTGCCGTAGGGGGTCCAGACGTCGCGGAAGCCGTCGTTGCCGGCGCCGACGACGACGCCGGCCGCCAGCAGTTCCTTGACCGCGGGGACGGGCGCGAAGGCCGGCGCGGTGGTGAGCACCCGGACCTCCAGCGCCGCGATCCGCTCGGTCAAGGCGGCGGCGCGGGCGCGGTCGGGCATGCCGAGGCAGAAGGCGTGGCTGACGGCGACGCGGCCCTGCATCGAGAGCGCCTCGGTCCGCTCCAGGATCAGCTCCAGCGAGAACGCGCCGAGTTCGCCGCGCTCGTGCAGGTGGATGTCGACCGGCTTGCCGCGCTTCTCGGCGAGGCCGAAGACGACGTCGAGATGGCCCTTCGGATCGCGGTCGATGGCGCAGGGATCGAGCCCGCCGACCAGATCGGCGCCGGCGGCGAGGGCGGCGTCGAGCAGCTCGGCCGTGCCGGGGCGGATCAGGAGGCCGGACTGCGGGAAGGCGACGATCTCGATCTCCACCTGCCCCGCCAGCGCGCGTCGGGTCTCGGCGACGCCTTCGAGGGCGGCGAGGCCCTGATCGGTGTCGACGTCGACATGGCTGCGGATGCGCGTCGTGCCGAAGCCGAGGCTGCGGAGGGCGTGGCGCATCGACTGGACGTGCGGGTCGAGCGCGCGCTCGCGCTTGACGCGGCGCTCGGTCTCGATGCGGTCCATGATCGTCGGGCCGATGTCGTTGCGCCACCAGGGATGGCCGAGCATCGACTTGTCGAGATGGGTGTGGGCGTCGACGAGGCCGGGGATCGCGAGACGGCCGGCGGCGTCCTCGACCGGCGCGCCCTCGGGGTCGAGGTCCGGCCCGATCGCGGCGATGCGGCCGGCCCGGATCAGGAGGTCGGACGGCGGGCCGCCCATCGGGCGGGCGTTCCGGATCAGCAGGTCGGTCATGCGGCGGGCCCGCCGACGAGGGCGGATGGCGGGGTTCGAGGCCGGCGGCGGGCCGGCGGGTGCGGGTCGAGCAGGCTCATCGGCGCAGTCTCCGCCGGCGCGGCGCGCGGCGCAACGCTTCCCGTCGCGGGGCCGGGCGGCTAGCCTTGCCCCGACGCGGCGTGGAGGAGGGAACGGCATGGCGGGACGGCTCGAGGGCAAGCGGGTTCTGGTGACCGGCGCGAGCCGGGGCATCGGGCGGGCGATCGCGGAGCGTTTCGCCGAGGAGGGGGCGCGGCTCTGCCTCGCCGCGACGACGCCGGAGCGTCTGGAGGAGACGCGCGCGGCGCTCGATGCGCTCGGCGCCGAGGCGGTGACGGTGGCGGGCGACGTCGCCCTGCGCGAGGACGTGGAGCGGATGATCGGCGCCTGCGAGGACGGCCTCGGCGGGCTCGACGTGCTGGTGAACAACGCGGGCGTCTACAAGGCGGCCCGCTTCGTGGACTACGCGCCCGAGGATTTCGACCGGGTGATGAAGGTGAACGCCTACGGCGTGTTCCACGCCATGCAGGCGGCGCTGAAGCGGATGACGGCGCAGGGGGGCGGCAAGATCGTCAACGTCGCCTCAACCGCCGGGCGGCACGAATCGATGAATCAGGCGGCCTACAACGCCTCCAAGCACGCCGTCGTCGGGCTGACCCGCTGCGCGGCGCTGGAGCATGCGGCGGACGGCGTCACGGTCAACGCGATCTGCCCCGGGTTCGTCGAGACCGACATGCTCGACAACTTCTCCACCCATGCGGAGATCATGGGCATCGGCGTCGATCAGCTGATGGAGGGGCTGAGGGGCCGCGTGCCGATGCGCCGCTTCCTGGCGCCGCGGGAGATCGCGGATCTCGCGGTCTATCTCTCGGCGCCGGAATCGGACGGGATGACGGGCCAGTGCATCGTGATCTCGGGCGGGATGCGGATGGATTGAGGCGCTCCCGGCGTCGGACCTTCGTGCGGACATCGTCGGACATTCGTGCAGACGGCGTCGGACTTTCGTGCGGCCGATGTCGGGCTTCGGTGCGCCGCGGGTCGGCCGGGCGTCGGCCCGGGGTCGGCCCCGCGTCGGGCTTTCGTGCGGCCGGCGTCGTGACCTGGCGCCGACGTCGTCGGACGGGGGCGCCCCGGATCGCTACGGGCGTCGATGGAAGGGGTCTCGCCACGCGGCGCGGGAGGATGGCGGGGAAGCGTGAAGGCCGGGTTGACGCGCGGGGCGCGGGATCAGGCGGGATCGAGGCCGTAGGGGGCGCGGCCCGGTTTCTCGAGGGGCCGGGCGCGGCGGCGGGCGCCGATGGGCGGCGCCTCGGCCGCGACGGCCATGACGGTGATCTCCGGCGCGGCGTCGAGGCGCAGGAGCGCGACGGCGAAGGGCGTGGCGCCGATCGGCGAGGGCAGCGGCGCGCGGTGGGGCGTCGCCGCCGAGAGGACGACGCCCTCGCCCGGCAGCTCGATCGCCTCCACCGGACCGCCGCAGCGCGGGCAGAAGCCGCGGCCGGGCAGCGCGTGGCGGGCGCAGCGGGGGCAGCGCTCGGCGGCGATCATGCCGAAGCTCCCGGGACCGGCGGGAGGGCGGAGCGGCGCAGGGCGGGCGTCATGCGGCGCCCTCCAGCACCAGCGAGACGTTGGCCGAGAGCACGCCGCCGTCGCCGTGCAGGAAGGCGAGCGGGCGGCGCTGCGAGCCGCCGGCGTCGTCGTCGCGCATCCGGCGCACCGTCTCGACGAGGTGGGAGAGGCCGCCGGCGACGCCGGGATGGCCGTAGGACATCAGCCCGCCATGGGTGTTGAGCGGAAGCGGCCCCTCGCGGTCGAAGCGGCCCTCGGCCACCTCGTGCACGGCGCGGCCGGGCCCGGAGATGCCCGTCGCCTCCAAGAGCATGGCGAGGGTGACCGAGAAGCTGTCGTAGACGCCGAGGCGGCCCATGTCCTTCGGCCCGCGGCCGGCGGCGGCGAAGGCGGCGGCCGAACTCTGCCGGGCGCCGAGGGCGACGTCGTCGGGCGCCTCGCTCATGTGCTGGTGGGTGTGGGCCTGGGCGGCGCCGGCGATTCGGATGGCGGGGCCGGCGGCCGGCGGGTCGGCGGAGACGAGGACGGCGGCGGCGCCGTCCGAGACCGGGCAGCAGTCCAGCAGCTTCAGCGGCGGGGCGATGGGTTTCGAGGCCATCACGTCGGCCTCGGTGATCGGCTCGCGGAACTGGGCGCCCTCGGTCGCCGCCGCGTGGCGGCGCAGGAGGACCGGGATGCGGGCGAGCGCGCGCTCGGTCAGGCCGGTCTCGTGCAGGTAGCGGGCGGCGAGGAGGGCGTAATAGGCCGGGATCGAGCCGCCGTTCGGGACCTCGTGCCGGGGATGGCCGACCTGCGCGAGGGTCTTCAGCACGTCCTCGCGGGTGGCGCCGCTGCGCCGGTTCTCGCCCGCGACCACGAGGACGCGCCGGGCGGCGCCGGCGGCGACGAGGCGGTGCGCGAGATCGACCATGACGAGCCCGGTGGCGCCGCCGGCCGAGACGCCGTGCGCGAAGCCGGGGGTCACGCCGAAGGTCTCCGCGAGGAGGGTGGCCGGCATCACGTGGGGCAGCGTGGTGGCGTAGCCGACGAGGAGGGCGTCGACCTCGCCGCGTTCGGCCCCGGCGTCGGCGAGGCAGGCTTCCGCCGCGCGGCATTGCAGGGCGAGGGCGTCGGCCGGGGCGTGATCGCCGAAGGCGGTCATCGCGACGCCGGCGAGATGGGCGGCGGGGCGGGTCATGCGGAGCGGCGGGGGGCGGCGGACATGGCGGCGAGGCTAGGCGCGGGCGGGCCGGATGGCCAGAGGGCGCGTGGCGGGGGAGCGGCGGGCTCCGGTCCGGCGCGGGGAGGGGACGGGGCGGCCCTTTCGCCGCGGCGCATCGGGCCTTCGCGGCGACGCGGGGGCTCGGCCTGGACGCGCCCCGCCGCGGTCCGGCGGCGGGGCGGGCGGGATCACTCGGCGGCGACGGTGGCGTCGGCCATCGCCGCCTGGGCGCAGAAGCAGCTCGCCGCCACCCGGCCGTCGGCGCGGGAGAGGGCGAGATCGAGGCGCTGGCGGATGAGTCTCCCCTCCACCGTGTCGGCGGCGTCGCGGCGCTCGAGGCAGTCCATCAGGCCCTTGAGGCTCCAGACGTTGTCGGGGTGGATGGTGGCGCGGGAGAGCGTGCCGCCGAGGCCGAGATCCTCGCGGTAGACGGCCTCGGCCTCCTCGACATGGCCCTGTTCGAGGAGGAGCGCGCCGAGGGCGTGGCGGGTGGGCTGCATCCAGCCCCAAGGCTCGTCGTAGGGGAGGTGGTCGTCGAGCTCCACCGAGCGGCGGAGGGCGGCGAAGGCGGGTTCGTGGTTTCCCTTGCGGTACTCGATCTCGCCTTCGAGCATGGCCTCGGCGATCTCCAGCAGGTCGACGCAGGTGTTGTTGTGGATCAGGCGGCTTTCGGGGACGGCGGCCTTGGCCTCCCGGAAGCGGGCCTGCATCGCCTCGGCCTCGGCCACCTCGCCGAGGGCCGCGTGGGCGACGCCCTTGGCGTAGCGCATGAAGGCGAGGGTGGCGCAGTGGAGCTCGGGGTCCGAGGGCTCCTCCTGCGCCAGGATCTCCCGCCATTTGCCGAAGCGCACGAGGACGTGCTGCTTGTGGGAGAGGTAGCCTTCCATGAAGTCGGCCATCGGGGGCGAGGGGAGGCGGAGCAGTTCCTCGGGCGTGGTCGCGATCAGTTCCTCGGCGGCGGCGAGGGCGGGTTCGTACTGGCCGAGGAACATCGCGCCGTAGATGGCGAAGTGGTAATCGTGGATGCGGTAGGCGGAGTAGAAGTTCATCACGCCGCGGGCGTCCATCGCCTTGCGGTCGGCCTTGATCGCCTCCTGGTTCCAGACGAGCACGTCGCGGTAGTGGCCGCAGAGCACGTCGATGTGGGTCGGCATGTGGATCAGGTGGCCGGCGTCGGGGACGAGCGTGCGCAGGACGTCGCCGGCCTTCAGCGCCTTCTCGGGATGCGGCGACATCTCCATCAGGTGGACGTAGAGGTGGAGGACGCCGGGATGGCGCATGGCGCCGGGGATCTCGGCCATGGCGCGCTCCAGCACGCGCTGCGCCTCCTCGGTGCGCGCCTTGGGGTTGGGCCGGCCGGTGTCGAGGTTCCACATCTTCCAGGGCGTGATGTTCATGATCGCCTCGACGTAGATCGTGGTGACGTCGAGATCGTCGGGGAAGCGCCGGTGCACCGCCTCCATCGCGTCGGCGAAGGCGGCGTTCCACGGGCGCATGTCCTCCACCGGCTCGGTCTGCGGATAGCGGGCCTCCAGCGCCTCGATCAGCGCGCGTTCCGCTTGCGTCACCTGCCCGGCGAGGGCCTGGGCGTTGCGCATCTCGGCGTGCGCGCCGGCCAGCACCTGGGCGCGGCCGACCGGGTCCATCAGCTGCCAGGGGAAGTTGTAGTTCGGCCCGAGGGCGTAGGCCTTGCCCCAATGCGCCATGGCGCAGTCGGGACCGGCCGCGATCGCCTTGTCGAAGCAGGCGACGGCCTCCTCGTGCCAGTAGCCGTAGCACCAGACGAGGCCCCGGTCGAACCAGAGCTGCGCCTCCGGCGAGGCGGTGGTGACCGTGCGGCCGTGGACGTCGATGTCGAAATAGTCGCTCATGATCCGACTCCCCTTCGGTCCCCGCCTGACGCGACGTAGGATAGCATCGACCGGCGATTCCCTTAACGATCGGTTTGGAGAGCGGCGG
>DATFKM010000244.1:0-15562 GCA_035268645.1 Paracoccaceae bacterium
GCGAGGCGTCCGCGACCTCCTCCGATCGGTTCCTTCCTCCCGCGCGGCGACGCCCGCCGAGGCCGCGGCCCTCGCCCGCCCGATCGCGGACCGCCCCGAATGAGCGCCGCCGCCCCACGCCGCTTCTGGCGCGAAGCCGCCGCCGTGCCGCGGGACGGGGCCTGGGCCGTGGAGCTGGACGGACGCCCGGTCCGCACCCCCGCCGGCGCGCCGTTCCTGGCGCCGACCCGCGCGCTGGCCGAAGCCGCGGCCGCGGAGTGGGACGCGCAGGGCGACCGTCCGGACCCGCGAGGGATGCCCGTCACCCGCGGGGTCAACACCGCCGTCGACCGCGTCGCGCCCCAGCACGCCGCGGTGGCGGAGGCGGTCGCCGCCTATGGCGGATCGGATCTGCTCTGCTACCGCGCCCCGCGTCCCGACGCGCTCGTCGATCGCCAGGCCGAGGCCTGGGATCCGGTCCTCGACTGGGCCGAGGCGCGCTGGTCCATAGCTTTCGTTCGGGTCGAGGGCGTGATGCACGCCGCCCAGCCCGCCGCCACCCTCGCCGCGCTCCGCATGGAGGTCGCGCGCCGCGACGCCTACGCCCTCGCGGCGCTGCACGACCTGACGGCGCTGTCCGGCTCGCTCCTGCTCGCCCTCGCCGTCGCGGAGGACGCGCTGCCCGCCGAGGACGCCTGGGCGCGCTCCCGGATCGACGAGACCTTCCAGGTCGAGCAATGGGGCGAGGACGCCGAGGCCGCCGCCGCGGCCGAGGCGAAACGAGCCGACTTCCTCGCCGCCGTCCGCTTCGACTCGCTCCTGAAGGACCGCGCATGAGCCTCGACGACCGTCCCGGCCCGACCGGCCGCTATCCGGAACGCGCCGAGGACCTGCCCGGCCCCGACGCCCTGCGCGGGCTGACCGGCCGCGACTACGTGGAGGCGCTGCGCGACGGCCGCCTCCCCGCCGCGCCGATCGCCCGCACGCTCGGCTTCTGGCTGGAGACGGTCGAGGACGGGCGGGCCGTGTTCCGCGGCCGACCGCATTTCCGCGTCTACAACCCGATGGGCGCCGTCCACGGCGGCTGGTTCGGCGCGATCCTCGACAGCTGCATGTCCTGCGCCGGCCAGACGCGCCTGCCCGCCGGGACCACCTACACCACGCTCGAGTACAAGCTGAACGTGACGCGCGCCCTGACGGAGGCGTCGGGCGACGTGCTGGCGATCGGCGAGGCGGTGCATGTCGGTCGCCGGACCTTCGTCGCCGAGGGCCGCGTGATCGGCGCCGAGGACGGCAGGACCTACGCCGCCGGCAGCACAACCTGCCTCGTGCTGGAACTCTGACCGAAGAAGAAGGGGAGGAACACCGATGAAGCTGCTTCGCTGGGGCCCGAAAGGGGCCGAAAAGCCCGGGATGCTCGACGACGAGGGGACGGTCCGCGACCTCTCCGGCATGGTCGAGGACTTCGCCGGAGAGACCGTCTCGCTGAAGGCGCTCGACCGCCTGCGCGGGATCGACCCGAAGACGCTTCCCGCGATCGAGCCGGAGCGCATCGGGGCGTGCCTCGCGAGCGTGCCGACCTTCCACTGCGTGGGCCTGAACTACCTCAAGCACGCGGAGGAGACGAACTCGCCCATCCCCTCCGAGCCGATCCTCTTCATGAAGGCCGCCTCCGCCCTCGCCGGGCCCGACGACGGCGTCACCATCCCCAAGGGCAGCGTGAAGTGCGACTGGGAAGTCGAACTCGGCGTCGTGATCGGGGAGGTCTGCGAGCACGTCTCCGAGGCCGACGCCCTCTCCAAGGTGGCCGGCTACTGCGTGATCAACGACGTCTCGGAGCGCGAATGGCAGCAGGAGCGCGGCGGCAGCTGGACCAAGGGCAAGTCCGCCCCCGGCTTCGGCCCGATCGGCCCCTGGCTGGTCACGCCGGACGAGGTGCCCGACCCGCAGGCGCTGCGCGTCTGGCTCACGCTCAACGGCGAGACGCAGCAGGACTCCAGCACCAAGGACATGATCTTCTCCGTCGCGCGCATCGTCAGCTACATGAGCGGCATGATGCGCCTGATGCCGGGCGACGTGATCGCCACCGGCACGCCGGAGGGCGTGGGCGCCGGCCAGAAGCCGCAGCGTTTCCTGAAATCGGGCGACGTCATGGAGCTCGGCGTCGAGGGGCTCGGCCGCCAGCGTCAGGAGTGCGTCGCCTACGGCGGCTGACGCGGGAGGGGGCGAGGCCGTGACCGATGTCGACGGCTGGGCGCGCTACGCGATCTACTGGGCGCCGGAGGCGGGCTCGCCGCTCTGGCGCTTCGGCTCCGCCTGGCTCGGCTGGGACGCCGAGGCGGGCGCGCCCGTCCCCCATCCCGACCTGACCCCGGAACAGGCGGCGGCGCTTCCGGCGCCGCCGTCCGAGATCACCGCGACGCCGCGGCGCTACGGCTTCCACGCCACGCTCAAGCCCCCCTTCGCGCTCGCCGAGGGCAGGGACGCGGCGGGCCTTCTCGCTTCGGCGAAGGCGATCGCCGCGGGCCTCGCGCCGTTCGAGGCGCCGCCGCTGCGCCTCGTCGCCGGCCGCCGTTTCGCCTCCCTCCGCCTTTCCGCTCCGTGCGCGGAGATGACCGCCCTCGCCGCCGCCGCCGTCGCCGGACTGGACGCGTTCCGCGCGCCGCCGTCGGCGACGGATCTCGCCCGCCGCCGTGCGGGCGGTCTTTCCACGGAGGAGGAGGACAATCTGGCCCGCTGGGGCTATCCTTGGCTCATGGATCTGTTCGACTTCCACCTGACGCTGTCCGGACCGCTCGCGCCGGAGGCTCTTCGGCGGTCGGCGGTCGTGCTCGATCCGCTCACCGAGCCTCTTCGCCGCGAACCGCTCGCCGTGCGGGAGATCGCGCTCTACGGCGATCCGGGCGAAGGCCGCCCTTTCCGCCTGCTGCGCCGCCTGCCGCTGGGGCGCGCGCCTTGAAGGCCGTCCGCGCCGTCATCTCCGGCCGCGTTCAGGGTGTCGGCTTCCGCGACTGGGCGCAGCGCGAGGCCGGGCGCCTCGGCGTCTCAGGCTGGGTCCGCAACCGCGACGACGGCACGGTCGAGCTCGTCGCCTCCGGCGAGGCGGAAGCGGTCGATGCGCTGCTGCAGGCCTGCCGCGAAGGTCCGCCACCCGCCCGCACCACCAGCGTGGAGGCGGAGGCGGACCCGCCGACCGAAGCCTCGCCGCCGTCGGGCGCCTACCGCTTCTGATCGTCGCGCCGGCTTTCGGCGGAACCGCGCGAATCGCCTCGCGGCGCCCCAGCACGGGCGCCGAGGGCATCTGGCGCCCTTTTCGGCGGCGTTTCGTCCGTTTCGCCCGCAAAACAGGACGCCGCAGCGGCAAGACTTGACGCGTTGTGACGCCACTGTTCATTGTCCGTGATGGACTGACGGGGTCCAATACCAAGGCTTCGCTCCCCGAAAGGGGACATCCCGAAAGGCGCGTGCCGTTCGACCCCGTCCGGCGCGCCGCCACCCGGCTTTCGAAAGGGCTGGCCGGGCCAACAGCGAGAGGTGACCATGACCCGCAACATCCTGATCGGCGCGATGGCCGCAGCCGGCCTTTCCGCCGGCGCCGCGGCCGCGGCGACGCTCGACGACGTCAAGGCACGCGGCACCCTGAACTGCGGCGTGGCGACCGGCGTGCCCGGCTTCGCCTACACCGACGCGGACGGCGAGTGGCAGGGCTTCGACGTCGCGATCTGCCGCGCAGTCGCCGCGGCGGTGCTGGGCGACCCGATGGCCGTCGAGTTCACGCCCACCACCGGCAAGACGCGCTTCACCGCCCTCGCCTCGGGCGAGATCGACATGCTGGCGCGCAACACGACCTGGACCTTCAGCCGCGACGTCGACCTCAAGTTCGAGTTCGTCGGCGTCAACTACTACGACGGCCAAGGCTTCATGGTGCCGCGTGAGCTCGGCGTGACCTCGGCGCGCGACCTCGACGGCGCGACCGTCTGCATCCAGACCGGCACCACGACCGAGCTCAACCTCGCGGACTTCTTCCGCATCAACGACATGAGCTACGAGCCGGTGCCGATCGAGACCAACGCCGAGGCGCAGCAGAAGTATCTCGCCGGCGCCTGCGACGTGTACACGACGGACGCCTCCGGCCTCGCCGCGACGCGCTCGACCTTCGAGGATCCGCGCGCGCACGTGATCCTGCCCGAGATCATCTCGAAGGAGCCGCTCGGCCCGCTGGTCCGCCACGGCGACAACGAGTGGGGCGACATCGTGCGCTGGACCCTCAACGGCCTGATCATCGCCGAGGAGCGCGGCGTGACGGCCGCCAACGTCGACACCATGGCCGAAGGCACCGAGATGCCCGAGGTCAACCGCATGCTCGGCGCGGAAGGCGAGTACGGCGCCATGATCGGCCTCGATCCGGACTGGATGGTCCGCGCGATCTCGGCCAACGGCAACTACGGCGAGATCTTCGCCCAGTACATCGGCGCCGACACCGAGATCGGGCTCGAGCGCGGGCTCAACGCGCTCTGGACCGAGGGCGGCATTCTCTACGCCCCGCCGTTCCGCTGATGGCGGCCTGATCCGATCCGGGCGCGTCCCCCGCCGGGGGGCGCGCCCTCCCTTCCGACGATATGCCCGCCGGAGCCGTCCGGACCGCCCCGAGGGGCGCCAAGGGCGCGGACAGGTGAAGGAGCCGGCGCATATGACCGCCGCCACGGACGTCCGGCCGGGCGAGGAATTCCGCCTCGGCATGCTCTGGACCGACACCCGCTACCGGTCGGTCACCCTCCAGATCATCGCGCTCTTCGCGGTCTTCACCGCAGGCTACTGGCTCTACGACAACGTCGTCGACAACCTCGCCGCGCTCGGCAAGGAGTTCGGCTTCCGGTTCATGACGCAGCCGGCCTCCTATGACATCAACCAGTCGCTGCTCGAATACGACTCGCGCGACAGTCACGCCCGCGCCGCCGTCGTCGGCATGATCAACACCCTGCTCGTGGCCGTCGTCGGCTGCGCCCTCGCGACCGTCTTCGGCGTGCTCGCCGGCGTCGCGCGCCTCTCGAAGAACTGGATCGTCGCCTCGCTGATGACCGTCTACGTCGAGGTCGTGCGCAACGTGCCGGTCCTCGTGCAGATCCTGCTCTTCTCGGCCATCATCACCGAGACGCTGCCGCAGCCGCGCGACTTCCGCGGCGACGACGCCGACGCCTCCATGCTGTTCGACGCCGTGGCGGTCACCGGACGCGGCCTCTACATTCCCGCTCCGATCTGGCAGCCCGGCGCGATCTGGATCCTCGTGGCGCTGATCGCCGGCATCGTCGCGGCGGTGGTCTACGGGCGCTGGGCGCATCGCCGCCAGCTCGAGACCGGCGAGCCGAAGCCGGTCCTCGCGGTCAAGGCCGCTCTGATCCTCGGCCTGCCGGTCGTCGCCTTCGTGCTCGCCGGCGCGCCCGTCGGGGTCGAGTATCCCGAACTCCGCGGCTTCAACTTCCAGGGCGGAATCTACGCGCGCGAGAGCTACGTCGCCCTCACCCTCGCCCTCGCCATCTACACCGGCGCCTTCATCGCGGAGAACGTGCGCGCCGGCATCATGTCGGTCTCCCACGGGCAGACCGAGGCCGCCTACTCGCTCGGCCTGCGCCCGGGCCGCACCATGAGCCTCGTGGTGCTGCCGCAGGCGCTGCGCGTGATCATCCCGCCGATGATCTCGCAGTATCTCAACCTCACCAAGAACAGCTCGCTCGCGCTCCTGGTCGGCTACATGGACGCCACCGGCACCCTCGGCGGCATCACGCTGAATCAGACCGGGCGCGAATTCGAATGCCTGTTCCTGCTGATGGCGTTCTACCTCGCCGTCTCGCTCACCGTCTCGGCGGTGATGAACCTCTACGACCGCAACGCGCAGCTGGTGGAGCGGACCTCGGCCACCGGTCTCGGGCTCTCCTTCCTCTCGCTGGTGGACGGCTTCACCGGCAAGTGGGATCAGCTGAAGAAGGGCGACGCGACGATGAAGCCCGAATACGGCATCCGCAAGGAACTCAACCTCTACGTCCTGTTCTACGCCGCCGTGCTCGCCTCCCTGATCGCCTACGTCTTCATCGCCGAGGCGGGGCCGGGCCGGTCGAGCTACTACGAGTGGAGCGCCCTGCACCAGGTCGCGGCCCTCCTGATGCTGGCGACCTCGTTCGGGGCCCTCGCCACCTGCCTGTTCAAGAACCCGCGCTTCTACGACCTCGCGGCGCTGGAGCTGCTGGCCTTCCTCTTCGCCGTGGTCGTCGGCTTCCCGATGGGCGATCTCGCGCCGACGCTCGGCTGGGGCGGGGTTGTGTTCGGGGGCCTCGCCGTGCGCCTCGCGATCCTGACCTGGACCGCCTTCGGCGAGCGGCCCAACCTGACCTTCTTCCATCGCGAGCGGAGGGCCTGAGCGATGCCGCAGGACCGCCCTTCCGTCGCCTACGTCCAGGCCGAGACGATCCCGCCGTCGCCGCCGCCGCCCTCCGCCGCGGGGCCGCTCGTCTGGCTGAAGGAGAACCTGTTCCGCGGCCCGGTCAATTCGCTGCTCACCGTGGTCTCGATCCTGTTCCTGGTCTGGCTGGTCCCGCAGATCGTGCAGTGGGCCTTCATCGACGCGGTCTGGTTCGCCTCCAGCCTCGACGAGTGCCGCGAGATCAACGCCGCCGGCGCCTGCTGGGCCGTGATCGTCGAACGTTTCGACCAGTTCATCTACGGCTTCTATCCCGAGGCGCTGCGCTGGCGCGTCAACCTCGCCTTCGTGCTGCTGCTCGTGGCCATCGCCTACGCCCTGTTCGACACCATGCCCTGGCGCCGGCAGGGCCTGATCTTCGCCGCGACCTATCCGGTGATCGCCTACTGGCTGATCTGGGGCGGCACCGTCTGGGGCCCGCTGCTGTTCCTCGCGGCGCCGCTGGTGGGCTGGGGCGCGTGGCGGCTGCTCTCCGGGCGCGTGCCCTCGGCGCTGGCGCTGGTGGCGGGCGTGCTCGTCGGGGCGCTGTGGCTGCTCTACGTCGTCGGGCCGGCGGACCGGGCGATCACCCGCTTCGTCGGGGACCTGCGCTACGAGACGACGGTCGAACGGCTCGAGGCCGATCTCTCCCCCGGCGCGATCGAGGCCCGC
The DNA here is from genome assembly GCA_035268645.1 of Paracoccaceae bacterium. Classification (GTDB taxonomy): domain Bacteria; phylum Pseudomonadota; class Alphaproteobacteria; order Rhodobacterales; family Rhodobacteraceae; genus Albimonas. The sequence continues at coordinate 7,103 of DATFKM010000244.1, forward strand.
CTCGAGGACCGCTACGCCGATCCCGACGCCCTCGCCGAGGCGGTGGATCAGGAGCGGAGCAACGTGGAGCGCCGGCTGGAGCGCCTCGCCGGTCTCGCCGGCGACCGGGCCGAAGCCGAGAGCCTCGCCGCCGAGGCCGAGGCGGCGCGCGAGGCGCTTCCGGACACCGTTTCCGGCATCAGCGACCGGCGCGCGTTGCTGAACCTCGAGACCGATCTCTCCGACGGCGATCTCGCCGCCATCGAGGAGACGTTGGACCTCGAGCGCCGGCTCGGCGCCGCGCTCTCCCGGATCGAGGGCACCTACGAGGACATCGGCCGCGTCGGCCTGACCCCGATCACCAGCCGCGATCTCGGCGGCTTCCTGCTCGCGGTCATCATCGGCGTGGCCGGCATCACGCTCTCGCTGCCGATCGGCGTGCTGCTCGCGCTCGGCCGGCGCTCCGGGCTGATCTTCATCCAGTCGCTCTCGATCATGTTCATCGAGTTCATCCGCGGCGTGCCGCTGATCACGCTGCTGTTCGTGGCGAACTCGGTGCTCGCCTACTTCTTCCCGCCGGGCTCCAACCTCGACCTGATCCTGCGCGTGGTGATCATGGTGACGATGTTCGCCTCCGCCTACATGGCCGAGGTGATCCGCGGCGGCCTCGCCGCGCTGCCGTCGGGGCAGTACGAGGCGGCGGACAGCCTCGGGCTCGACTACTGGCGCTCGATGCGCCTGATCATCCTGCCGCAGGCGCTTAAGATCTCGATCCCGAACATCGTCTCGACCTTCATCGGGCTCTTCAAGGACACGACGCTCGTCGTCGTCATCGGCCTTCTCGACCCGATCGGCCTGATCAGCACGATACGCGCCGACAGCGCCTGGAACGGGATCGTCTGGGAGTTCTACGTGTTCGTCGGACTCTTCTTCTTCATCGTCTGCTTCGGCATGTCCCGCTATGCCATGTGGCTCGAGGGCAAGCTGAAGACCGACAACCGCTGACCGGAGCGCCCGCCATGACCGACGCCGCCCACGCCGCCGCCGCCGAGAGCGAGCGCACCGTCGACCGCTCGAAGATGCAGGTCTCCGACGAGGTCGCGATCGAGATCGCCGGCATGAACAAGTGGTACGGGGAGTTCCACGTGCTGCGCGACATCGACCTGGTGGTGAACCGGGGCGAGCGCATCGTGGTCTGCGGTCCGTCGGGCTCCGGCAAGTCCACCCTGATCCGCTGCATCAACCGGCTGGAGGAGCATCAGAAGGGCCGCATCGTCGTCGACGGGGTGGAACTGACCCACGACCTCAAGAACATCGACAAGGTGCGCTCCGAGGTCGGCATGGTGTTTCAGCACTTCAACCTGTTCCCCCACCTGACGGTGCTCGAGAACTGCACCCTCGCCCCGATCTGGGTCCGCAAGACCCCGAAGCGGGAGGCCGACGACACCGCCATGCACTTCCTCGAGAAGGTCAAGATCCCCGAGCAGGCGCACAAGTATCCCGGCCAGCTCTCGGGCGGCCAGCAGCAGCGCGTCGCCATCGCCCGCGCCCTCTGCATGAAGCCGCGCATCATGCTGTTCGACGAGCCGACCTCCGCCCTCGACCCGGAGATGATCAAGGAGGTGCTCGACACCATGATCTCGCTGGCCGAGGAAGGCATGACCATGATCTGCGTGACGCACGAGATGGGCTTCGCCCGCCAGGTCGCGAACCGCGTCATCTTCATGGACCAGGGCCAGATCGTCGAGCAGAACGAGCCCGAGGCGTTCTTCCTCGATCCGAAGTCCGACCGCACCAAGCTGTTCCTCAGCCAGATCCTCGGTCACTGATCGGGTCGGGGAAAGCTTCCAGCGATTTCCCGGTGAATTTTCGGTTAACGCGGGTTATCCAGACGACCAACGAAGAGTCGTCGCTTTCCATCGCGCCCGGGTTCGTACGCGCCACGAGTTCCTGACTCGAAGGAGACGCGTGATGAACCGCCTTATGGTCGCGGCCGCGATGGCGGCCGCCTTCGTCTGGATGATCGGCGCCTGGCTCGACGACCGCTACGGCTACGCCGGCGCCTTCGTTCCCGCCTCCGGTCACCTCGACGGCTTCCGGTACCCCTCCGGCCTGCACGCGGTGCTGGATCGGGTGGATCTCGGCCTCGTTCTCGGTCCGCTCGGCCTCGTCTTCGTCGCGGTGGTCGTGGTCGTCGTCGAGCACAGCCTGTTCTCGCGCCGCTGACGGCCGCCTGCGCGGCAAACACCGGCCCGGTCGGATTAACGTTGAATCCAAAGCCGTTAAACTTGTCCGAGAATGCGCGGCGAATGCGTTTCGGGCATCAGTCTCCGCAGACGAACGCAGCACCTCAGACCGAAGGGACAGGCCGATGATCCGCAGGACGAGCGCCGCCGCCGCCCTATCCGCCGCCGCCGCCGCCCCCGCCCGCGCCTTCGAGGCCGCGCCCGACCGCCTCGCGGGCTTCCACGTCGTCGAGCCCGGCGCGGGCGAGCTCGTCGCCGCCGCCCTCGACCTGCTCACGCCCTTCGGCCCCGTCGCCCTCGTGGCCGTGGTCGCCCTCTACGTCGTCGCCGAGACGCGGCTCTTCGCCGCCCGCTGACGACCCCGGACCGGCGCGGGTCGCCGCATCCCGCCGGGCGCCGCGACGCACACCCCGCCGCGCCCGCCAAGGCTCCCGCCCGCGCCGAAGGCCGCGGCGCCGCCGTCCCGAATGGGGAACGGGACGGCGCGCCGCGGCCGCCTCACGCCCCCCGACACGGCCTGATCATCGGGCGAAGGCGTCAGTCCGGCAGCTTGCCGTTCACGACATAATCCAGGATCTCGACCACCTGCGCCGGCCGCTCGGCCACCGCCAGCGCGGCGGCGTCGACCTCCTTCAGCGCGTGCGCGTGGTCCGGGCCGTGCAGGATCACCAGCGGCTTGCCCAGCGCCGCGGCGAAGCCCGCGTCGAAGGCGGCGTTCCACTGGCGGTACTTCTCGCCGAAGCGCACCACCACCACGTCCGAGGCCTCCAGCAGCGTCCGGGTGCGGATGGCGTTCAGCTTCGCGCCCTTGTGGTCGTGCCAGACCTTGTCCGCCTCCTCGCCGAGTATGCGCACGCCGCAGTCGTCCGAGGCGGCGTGATCCGTCACCGGGCCGGTGAAGACCGTCGGCAGACTGCGCGCGGCCGCCCCCGCGGCGATCTCGTCGCGCCAATCGGTGTGGATCTCGCCCGAAAGATATACCGTCCAGGTCATGGTCCGTCCTCCCGTCCGTGGCTTCGCCCTCTCCCTACCCGTCCCGGACGCCGCTTGCACGGCCCCCGGCGCTCCACTATGACCCGCCCCGGTCCGCCCCACGTCTCCCGCCGAGGTCCGCCGCGCCGCCATGCCCAGGCTCGTCATGAAATTCGGCGGCACCTCCGTCGCGGATCTCGAGCGCATCCGCGCCGCGGCGCTCAAGGTGAGGCGCGAGGTCGAGGCCGGCCACGAGGTCGCGGTCGTGGTCTCCGCGATGTCGGGGCGCACCAACGAACTGGTCGCCGCGGTGCGCGAGGCCGCGAAGCCGCCGGGCGCGGATCACCCCGGCTTCTACGATGCGCGCGAATACGATGCCGTCGTCGCCTCGGGCGAGCAGGTGACGTCGGGCCTGATGGCGCTCGTGCTGCAGGAGATGGGCGTGCCGGCCCGCTCCTGGCAGGGCTGGCAGGTGCCGGTGCGCACCAGCGCCGCGCACGGCGCCGCGCGCATCGAGGCGATCGAGACCGAGGCGCTCGAGCGCAAGTTCGCCGAAGGGCTGCACGCCGTGATCGCCGGCTTCCAGGGCCTCGCCCCCGACGACCGCATCGCCACCCTCGGCCGCGGCGGCTCCGACACCACCGCCGTCGCCTTCGCCGCCGCCCTGAAGGCGGAGCGCTGCGACATCTACACCGACGTCGACGGCGTCTACACCACGGACCCGCGCATCCACCGCCGCGCCCGCAAGCTGTCGAAGATCGCCTACGAGGAGATGCTGGAACTCGCCTCGCTCGGCGCCAAGGTGCTGCAGGTGCGCTCGGTCGAGCTGGCGATGCGCCACAACGTCCGTCTGATGGTCCGCTCGTCCTTCTCGGACGAGCCCGGCACGCTCGTCTGCTCCGAGGAGGAGATCATGGAAAGCCAGGTCGTCACCGGCGTCGCCTACAGCCGCGACGAGGCCAAGGTCACGCTGGCCAAGGTCGCGGACCGGCCGGGCGTCGCCGCCGCCATCTTCGGCCCGTTGGCCGAAGCCGGGATCAACGTCGACATGATCGTCCAGAACGTCTCGGAGGAGGGGCGCACCGACATGACCTTCTCCGTCCCGGTGGACGATCTGCCGAGGGCCGAGGCGACGCTGACCGCCGCACGCGGCGACGGCCGCCTCGACTACGCCGAACTGATCGCCGATCCCGACGTCGCCAAGGTCTCGGTGGTCGGCATCGGGATGCGCAGCCACGCCGGCGTGGCGCAGAAGATGTTCGGCGCGCTGGCGGCCGAGAACGTCAACATCAAGGTGATCACCACCTCCGAGATCAAGGTCTCGGTGTTGGTGGAGCGCAAGTACATGGAACTCGCCGTGCAGGCGCTGCACGACGTCTTCGGCCTCGAATCCGGCTGAGGGGGAACGGCTCCATGGCCCCGAACTCCGCCCCCTCCGGCGGCGGCAGCCGGGTGCTGCTCAAGCGCCTGTCGGCCGTCATGGCCGAGCCCGGCGACGGTCAGCAGCGCCTCGACCGCATCGTCCGGCTGATCGCGAGCTCGATGCACACCGAGGTCTGCTCGATCTATCTGCGTCGCGGCGAGCGGACGCTCGAGCTCTGCGCGACCGAGGGCCTCAAGCGCGCCGCGGTGCACTCCGCGCGCCTGCCGGTCGGGCAGGGCCTCGTCGGGCGCATCGCCCAGACCGCGGAACCCGTGAACACCGCCGACGCGCAGAACGAGCGCGGCTTCCGCTACCTCCCCGAGACGGGCGAGGAAGTCTACCATGCCTTCCTCGGCGTGCCGATCCAGCGCCTCGGAGAGGTGCTCGGCGTGCTCGTGGTGCAGAACCGCGAGGCGCGCCACTACTCCGAGGACGAACTGCACGGCCTCGAGGTCGTCGCGATGGTGCTCGCCGAGATGACCGAACTCGGCGTGTTCCTCGACGCCGGCGACGTCGAGATGGCGGGCGCCCATGTGCGCCCCTTCCTCGCCGGCGGCGTCTCGGCCCAGGAGGGGCAGGGCGAGGGGGTGGTGCATCTGCACGAGCCGCGCGTCGTCGTCGCCTCGCCCGTGGCCGAGGACGTGGGCGTCGAGCGTCTGCGCCTCTCCGAGGCGATGGCGACGCTCCGCGGCGAGGTCGACGACATGCTGGCCGGCGACCTCGTCGGCCATCCGGGCGAGCATCGCGACGTGCTCGAGGCCTACCGCATGTTCGCCCACGACAAGGGCTGGATGCGCCGGATGCTGGAATCGATCGATTCCGGTCTCGCCGCCGAGGTCGCGGTGGAACGCGAGCAGACCGCCGTGCGCGCCCGCCTCGCCCGCGTCGCGGACCCCTATCTGCGCGAGCGGCTGCACGATCTCGACGACCTGTCCAACCGCCTCCGCCGCCACCTCGCGGGCGACGGCGTCGCCATGGACGTGCCCGAGGGCGCGGTGCTCGTGGCCCGCAACGTCGGACCGGGGGAGCTGCTCGACTACGGCCGCCGGCTCTCCGGCGTGGTGCTGGAGGAGGGGTCGATCGGTTCGCACGCCGCCATCGTCGCCCGCGCGCTCGCCATTCCGATGGTGATCCAGGCGCGTCGCGTGCTGGCGGAAGCCCGCAACGGAGACCCGATCCTCGTCGACGGCGACGCCGGGCGCGCGTATCTGCGCCCCGAGGGCCCCGTGATGCACGAGTTCCGGGAGAAGCTCGCGCTCCGCGCCGAGGCGCAGGAGGTCCATCGCGCGCTCGTCGACGCCCCGGCCGAGACCACCGACGGCGTCCGCCTCTCGCTCCAGATGAACGCCGGCGTCCTCGCCGACCTGCCCTCGCTCCTCGGCTCCGGCGCCGAGGGCGTCGGCCTCTACCGCACCGAGCTGCAGTTCCTGATCCGCGCGACGGTCCCGCTCCGCGACGAGCAGGCCGCCCTCTACGACCGCATCCTCACTGCCGCGCGCGGCCGGCGGGTGGTGTTCCGCACCCTCGACATCGGCTCCGACAAGGTGCTGCCCTACATGAAGCGGCGGGAGGAGCCGAACCCCGCCCTCGGCTGGCGCGCGATCCGCATCAGCCTCGACCGTCCGAAGATCCTCGAGATGCAGGTGCAGAGCCTGCTGCGCGGGGCCGCGGGCCGTCCCCTCGCCGTGATGTTTCCGATGATCGCGCAGGCGAGCGAGTTCCTCGAGGCGCGCGACCGGGTGCGCGAGCAGCTCGCGCGTCACGTCCGCAACGGCCGCCCCGCCCCCGAAAGCCTCGAGATCGGCGCGATGCTGGAGACGCCGAGCCTCGCCTTCGCGCCCGACGCCTTCTTCCGCGAGGCCGACTTCGTCTCCATCGGCGGCAACGACCTGAAGATGTTCTTCTTCGCCGCCGACCGGGAGAACGAGCGCGTGCGCCGGCGCTATTCGGCGCTGCACGCCTCCTACCTGACCTTCATCCGCCGCATCGTGGAACGCTGCGAGGCGCACGCGACCCCGCTCTCCTACTGCGGCGAGGACGCCGGACGCCCGCTCGAGGCGCTGGCCCTCGCGGCGATGGGGCTGCGCACGCTCTCGATGCGCCCGGCCTCCATCGGCCCGGTCAAGCGCGCCCTCCGCGCCGTCGCGCTGGCCCCGCTCCGGGCCGAGATCGAGGCCGGGATCGAGGCGGGCGAGGTCAGCCTCCGCCCCCGGCTCGAAGCCTGGGCGAAGGCGGAGGGCGTCGAGGCGCTGCTCTGATACGTCCCATGCATGACGCGGTCGCCGCTCCGCCTCGAGAGCCGGGAGGGTCTCTCCGGGCGACTTCGAGGGGAGGGCGGCGATGGAACTCCACGTCGGGCCGGGTGTGAGCCTCAAGCGCACCGGGATCTGCGTCTCGGACGGCGCCGGGGGCGGTGCTCTGGCGGGTCGTCGCCGACACGCCTGCGGGGATGATCGCGGAGAAGCCGTCGGTTTGGTCTGTCAACGGCGCCGACAAAGTCGGCCACTGGGGCGCCGCGAAATCCAGCCAGCGCCTGAGCGAGCGATGAGGCCCCCGGCATGCCGGGGCCTCATCGCTTTCGACCTGTTTCGGAGGGTCAGTCCGGGCGATTTCGCGCCCGGCTCTGGGCGAGGCGGTGGGACGGCCCGTTGAGCTCCAGGATGTGGACGTGGTGGGTCGGACGGTCGAGGAGCGCGCCGGTGAGGCGCTCTTCGCCGAAGGTCGCCGTCCATTCGTCGAAGGGCAGGTTCGAGGCATGATGGTGGCGCCGCGCTCGTAGCGTTGGCTGATCAGTGCGAGCAGCAGCCCGGCGCCGGCGCGCGACAGCGGGACGAAGCCCAGCTCGTCGATGATCGGCAGCTCGTGGCTGGCGAGGGTCTTCTGCAGGCGCAGCAGGCGCTTCTCGTCCTGCGCCTCGATCATCTCGTGGACGATGGCGGCCGCGGTCGCGAAGCGGGTCTTCACGCCGCGCTGGCAGGCCGCCAGTCCGATGCCGCGGGCGACGTGGGTCTTGCCCGTACCGCCGGGGCCGAGGGCGATGACGTTCTCGCGGCGGGCGACGAACTCGCAGCGCGCCAAGTCGAGGACCCGCGTCTTGTCGAGGTCGGGAATGGCGTCGAAGTCGAAGCTCTTCAGGCTCTTGACCGCCGGGAAGCGGGCGTCGCGGATGCGGCGCTCGACGGTGCGCGCCTCGCGGTCGAGCAGTTCCAGCTCGATCAGCCGCGTCAGGTGGCGGGCATGGTCGAGGTTCTCGGCGGCGCCCAGCGCGCGGACGCGCGCAGACGTCGATCCAGGCGGCGTCCGCCGCCGGGCGGGCCGGCTTCTCGTACTCGCGCAGCACGGTCGGCAGCTTCAGCTTCTTGAGATGGTGGCGCGGCAGGATCTCGGGCGACTCGGGCGTGCCCGGTCATGTCGGCGCGCCCGCGTCGGCGCCCGGCAGGCTCATGTAGCCGGCGGCCGACGTCGTCTCGACGCTCGCCTCCGGCAGGTAGGATAGGCGTCGAGGCTCAGCTTCGGGGGGCGGCGCTCGACCCGGCACAGGGCGAGGCGCTTGACCGCGTCATAGCTGATCGCGCCGAGCTTCAGCGCGTCGGGAACGCCTCCGGCAGCTCCCAGCCTTGCAGCGGCGCCGCCTGGTGGAGGGCGCCGACCTTCATCTCCAGCAGCGCGAGGCAATGCAGCGGGTCGAACACGAAACCGGCGCCGTCGCAGAAGCGCGGCTGCCGGGCGATCGCCTCGGCGCCGACCGAGATCGCCACTGCGTCCACGCAGCCCTTCGCCGGAACGCCGCGGTGCGCGTAGGCGACCGGGACCGAGTGGTCGGTGCTCTTGCAGCGCACC
>DATFKM010000245.1:0-8404 GCA_035268645.1 Paracoccaceae bacterium
GCGGTCACGTCGCCCCCGGCCTCGGCCTCGCGGACGCGCACGGGCTGGCCCTCGCGCACCTTCTGCACGCCGCGCACGACCACCCGCTCGCCGGCCGCGAGCCCGTCGAGGATCTCCGCCTCGCCCGACCGGCGCTGACCGACCGTCACGCGCCGCCGCTCGACCACGTCCCCCTCGCCGAGGACGTAGACGTGCGCGCCGTCGCCGATCAGCACCAGCGCCTCCTCCGGCGCCAGCGTCGCGATACGCGAATCGAGCACGAGTTCGATCTGGAGGAACAGCCCGGCCGGCAGCCGGAAGCCCGGATTGGCGAAGCGCGCGCGCACCCGGAAGGCGCGGGAGACCTCGTCGATGCGTCGGTCGATCGCCACCACCTCCCCCTCGAAGGTCTCGTCGGGAAAGGCGCGCGTCACCGCCCGCACCGCCGCGCCGGGCTCGACCTCGTCGAAGAAGCGCTCGGGGATCGTGAAGTCGGCGTCGAGGAACGAAAGATCGTCCAGCGTCGCGATCACGTCCGCCTTGGTGACCAGCGCGCCGGGCTCGACCTCGGTGAAGCCCAGCATCCCGTCGAAGGGCGCGCGCAGCGTGCGCCGCTCCAGATCCGAGCGCGCGCGCTCCATGCGCGCCTCGGCCCGCAACAGCGCCGCACGCGCCGTCTCGAAGGCCGAGCCGGTGATGCGCCCCTGATCGTTCAGCGCCTCGGCCCGCTCGAAGGCCGCCTCGGCCTCGGTCAGCTCCGCTTCGGCCTCGGACAGCGCCGCACGCTCGGAATCGTCGTCGAGACGCAGCAGCGGCTCTCCGCCCCGCACCCGCTCGCCGGGCTCGAACAGCACCGCCGTCACCCGCCCGTCATCGGCCACCCGCAGCTCGACCGACCGAAGCGCCCGGCCCGAGCCGACGGCCGAGACCGCGCGCTCGATCGAGGCGCTCCTCGCCTCGGCCGCGACCACCAGCGGCGGCGGCCGCTCGCCGCGGCGGGCCTGCATGTCCTCCGGCCCGCCGAGATGCTCGAAGGCGAACCAGGCGCCGGCCGCGACGAGCAGGCCGAGCAACAGCAGCTGTCTGAACAAAGAGGCCATGCGTCCTCGCGTCCGGCCGAACGGGAAGCCGCCTCGAGGGGACGGCTTGCACAGAGTTAGCGCATGGCGCGCCGTTGCAAAGCGCCGGACACGCCGGCGCAATCGAACACCCCGGTCCGAATCGGAGACGATCTTTCCACAAGACCGGCCTTCGTATCCGCGCCGTGCCATGCCACATGGCGCGAAAGGCCCAGCCAAGGGAGGCCGCCATGCCGCTCGACCCCTCGCCCGTCACCGGACTGCACCACGTCACCGCCATCGCCGGCGACGCCGCCCGCAACGCCGACTTCCACGTCCGCGCGCTCGGCCGGCGGCTGGTCAAGCGCACCGTCAACTTCGACGATCCCGGGACCTGGCACCTCTACTACGGCGACGAGACCGGGGCCGCCGGCGGCGTCATGACCGTCTTTCCCTGGGCGCACGCGCCGCAGGGCGCGGTCGGCGCCGGACAGGTCTCGATCACGCAATACGCCGTGCCGCCGGGCGCCCTGGCCTTCTGGCGGGCGCGCCTCGCCGCCGAGGACGTGCATGTCGTGTCCGAAGCCGAAACGGTGTTCGGCGAGACGCGCGACGTCTTCGCGGACCCGGACGGCCTGCTCACGGCGCTCGTGGAGACCGACGACCCCCGCACCCCCTGGACCACCGAGGCGATCGGCGCCGACGTCGCGATCCGTGGCTTTCACGGCGTCACGCTGGCGCTGCGCGAGGGCGAGACCACGACCCGCATCCTGACCGAGGCCTTCGGCTACGAGACGGAGGGCTCGGCGCCCGCCGGCGGCGGCACGGTCACGCGCCTGCGGCGTCCCGGCGGCGTCGCCGGCGTGGTCGACCTGCACGTCGATCCTGCCATGCCCGCGGGCCGCGAGGGCGTCGGCACGGTGCACCACGTCGCGTTCTCGGTCCCCGACCCGGACGCGCAGGCCCGCGTCCGCGCCGCGCTGGCCGCGCTCGGGCTCGCGGTCACGCCGCGGATCGACCGCCAGTATTTCGACGCCGTCTACGCGCGCACGCCCGGCGGCGTTCTCTTCGAAGTCGCGACCGAGACGCCGGGCTTCGCGATCGACGAGCCGGTCGAGACGCTGGGCGCCGCGCTCCGCCTGCCGGATCGCTACGCGCCGCACCGCGCCCGCATCGAGGCCGCTCTGCCGCCCCTCGGCCTCTGAGTCCCCGAGCCGGCGCGCAGGCCTCAGACCCCGCGCGCCACCGCGAGCGCGGCGCGCAGCCGCCCGCCGTCGTCGCCGAGCGGCAGCAGCTCCACGTCCTCGGCCTCCGCCTCGCGTCCGAGGGCGGGCTCCGAGGACGGATCGGACGTCAGCAGCGCCGCCGCCGAGCGTCCGAAATACGCCCGCAGCGTGCGGATCGTCTCGAGGCCGGAGGCGTCCTCCAACTCGGGCGCCGCGAGGATCATCTCGGGCGCCGCGCCCAGATCGGCCACCGCCTCCACCGCTCCGGCGAGGTCCGCCACCGCCACCGGACAGACGCCCCGGCCCTCCAGCCCCCGCAGCAGCGCCGCCCGGGTCTCGCCGTCGGGCATGGCCAGAAGCACGATCATCCCGCCGAGGTCGAAGTCGATCGCCGGCGCCGCTCCGATCTCTCCGGCGCGGCCCGGCGTCGCCCGCGGCACCAGGACGCGGAAGCAGGAGCCCCGCCCCGGCGCGCTCTCCACCTCGAGCCGATGCTCCAGAAGCCCGCAGGCCCGTTCCACGATGGCGAGTCCGAGCCCCATGCCCGGCACGTCCCCGCCCGGCCCGGTCTGCGGCTCCGGATCCTCGGGATGCAGCCGGCGGAACGCCTCGAACACCGCGCGCTGAAGCTCCCGCGGGATGCCGGGGCCGGTGTCGCGGATCTCGATCGCCACGTCGGGCCCGCGCCTCCGGGCGCCGATCAGCACGGTTCCGGTCCGCGTGTAGCGCACCGCGTTCGCAGCGAGGTTCTGCAGCGCCCGCCGCAGCAGCCCGGGGTCGGAGCGCACCTCCACCGCGCTCGGCGCGACGCGGAAGCGCAGCCCCTTCTGCCCGGCGAGCGCGCCGAACTCGTCGCGAAGCGGGTCGAACAGGCGCGAGAGCGGGAACGTCCGCACCTCGGGCCGCGCCTCCCCCGCCTCGAGGCGCGAGATGTCCAGAAGCGCGCCCAGCAGCGCGTCGACCGAGCCGAAGGCGCCGCCCAGCCGCTCCGCGATGCGCGCCTGTCCGGGATCGAGCCCCGTCTCGCGCAGCGCCGCCAGAAACAGCCGCGCCGCGTTCAGCGGCTGCAGCAGGTCGTGCCCGGCGGCGGCGAGGAAGCGCGTCTTCTCGCGGTTCGCCGTCTCGGCCGCGTCGCGCGCGGCGATCAGCGCCTCGGTGCGCTCCAGCACCCGCGCCTCCAGCGTCTCGTTGACCTCGTGCAGCCGGCGCAGCGCCTCGCGCTCGGCGCCGACGTCCTCGAAGGTCAGCAGGGCGCCCCCCTCCGGCATCGCCTCCAGGCGCACGTCGTGCGAGCCGCCGCGGACGTCGCGCAATTCCACCGTCAGCGGGCCCTGCGGCGCCTCGCCCGCCGCCGCCCATGCCGCCAGCCGTCGCGGGGCCTCCCGGTCCTGCCAGCGCCGCCGCGCCAGATCCCCGGCCAAGGCGCCCAGCGTCGTGCCCCGCGTCAGGCGCACCCCGGCGCCCGCGACCGCGTCCTCCGCCCGGCGGTTCCAGGCGCTCAGCCGCCGCGCCCCGTCGAACACGCAGACGCCGAGCGGCAGAGCGTCCAGCACCGCCTGCGTCTCGGAGGCGGCATCGCCGGGGGCCGCCTCCGCCCGCCGCGACGCGGGGCGCCCCGGCGGGCCCGCCGCCGCCTCCTTCGCCGCCGCCATCAGGAACAGCCCGGGCCCGGACAGCGCGTCGCTCGCCGTCCCCTCCGCCGCCGCGCCGCCGCCCTCGGCCCGGCGGATCAGCGCCTCCGCGATGCGGCGCAGCTTCTCGGTCCGCCGCGTCGGATCGTCGTCCGGCCGAAGCAGCGTGGCCCCCGTCACGGCGCGCCTCCGGGCGTGGAGGGCGAGCCTCCCTCCGGCGGATAGAGCGCCAGCGCCGACAGCGTGCCCGACCCGTGCAGCCGGGCCGCCTGCTCGCCCCAACTCGTGAAACCCACCGCGTTCGCCGCCGCGAACGCCGCCGAGACCCGCGCCGCCGCCTGGCTCGCCTCCGCCTCGCGCCGGCGCAGCACGCTCTCGAACACCAGCGTCGCCTCCGGCGCCCCGCCGCGCGAGAGATCGCCCAGCGCGTCCTCCAGCTCCGCCGCCACGTCGGGCGGCTCGGCGAGGCGCAGCACCATGCCCTCCTCGACCGCCGCCGCGAAGCGCAGCGCCCCGTCCGGGTCCGCCCCCCGCAGCGCCCGCGGATGCAGCCGCCCGCCGGCCGCCGCCGCCAGCGGATGCGCCGCGAGCGCCGCCGCGTCGAGCGCGTTCACGGACAGGCCGGCAAGGCGCGCGTACTCCTCCGCCGCCGGCTCCCCGTTCAGCTCCGTCACCCGACGACCGGAGGCGTCGGCGCCCGTCACCACCATGCGCGGCTCGCCCGCCCGCATCCGGTCGAGCCGGAGCGGCGCCGGCCGGCACCGCGTCTCCACCAGCGCCAGCGTCGCGCCCCCGGAAGCGAACCGCCCGCCCGACAGCACGAAGCCCGGCCCGATCCCGTCCGCATCGCCGGCCGAGCCGCCGAGGAACGGCGCCGGCCCCAGCGCCTCGCCGAAGGCGAAGGCGAGCGCGTCCTCGCCGGCCGCGGCGCCGTCCGAAAGCATCAGGCCGAAGCGCCGGCCCAACGGCCGCGCCGTCTCCGCGAGGCGCCGCTCCAGCTCGCCCTGCATCTCCCGCGCCAGCGCCGCCGCGTCGGAGAGGCGCACGCCTCCCGCCGCGTCGATCGTCCGCGTCGTCGCCGCGAAGTCCCCGCGCGGCAGGCCGACCGCGGCGATGCCGCCGCCGGCGTAACCCTCGGGCCCGATCTCCCCCGCCGTGGTGCAGCCGATCACCACCGCGTCCCCGAACGCCCCGGGCAGCGCCGCGGCCAGCGCCTCGCGGTCGCGGTCGGGCGAGACGAACAGCATCACCAGGGCGAACGGCCCGTCGCCGAGCCCGGCCCGCAGCGCCTCCAGCGCCCGCGCGCCGGGCGCGCCGGACACCGCGCGGCGCACGCCCGCGGCGGCGCGGCCGAGACCGAACCCCTCCCCTCGGCTTTCGACGTCGAACGACATGGCGGTCGGCTCCCGGCGTCGCGGTCCTCGCCCTCAGGCCCGCTCGCCGGAGCCGGAGGCCCCGTCGAAGCGAACCTTCTGCGCGGCGAGCACGGCCTGCGTCCGGCTCTGCACGCCCAGCTTGCGGAGGATGGCGGAGATGTGCGCCTTGACGGTCGTCTCGGCGATGTCGAGTTCGTAGGCGATCTGCTTGTTGAGCATCCCGAGGCAGACCAGATCGAGGATCCGCGCCTGCTGCGGGGTGAGCGAGGCGAGGCGGCGCGCCGCGTCCGCCGCGGCCGGCCCTTCCGGATCGTCGCCCGGCCCGCCGTCCAGCGTCACGCCCTCCGGCGCGACGCGCTCGCCGGCCCAGACCGCGCGCAGCGCGCCGGCGATGGCGTCGCGCGCCGAATCCTTGCCCAGCACCCCGTCCGCGCCGAGGCGCAGCGCCGCCGAGGCGAGCCGGGCGTCGACGAAGGAGCTGACCACGACGACCGCCGCCTCCGGCGCCGCGTCGCGGATCCGCGCCAGCCCGTCGAGGCCGGTCACGTCGGGCAAATTCAGGTCCAGAAGCACCGTGCCGGGCGCGAAGCCCCGCTCCATCGCCGCCAGCGCCGCCCCGAGCGTCTCCGCCCGGCGCACCTCCCCGAGGCCGAGCCGCGTCTCCAGCGTCACCGCGAGCGCGTCGGCGAACAGCGGATGATCCTCGACGATCATCACGGGCGCGGACGGCCCCGCGGCGGCCCGCACGCGGGACGTGGCGGCCGCCGGCGCGTCCGGGGGCGAGTCGCCCTGATCGAAAGGGGGGGCGTCCTGAGCCACGCGCGTCTCCCTTGGTTTTCAAATGATACGGTATCACGCCGCGCGTCCGCGTCCAGCGCTTTGACGTCCGTCACGCGGACGCGACAGGTCCCCGCGGGACTTGCGCCGCCGGCGCGGGACGCGCATCGATGGCCTCGGCCGTCGTCCCCGGCGGCGCCGGACCGAAGGAGGCGAAGGCATGGAGCTCAAGGGCTCGAGGGAGATCGCGGCGCCGCGCGCCGCCGTCTGGGCGGCGCTCAACGACCCGGAGGTGCTGAAGCACTGCATTCCCGGCTGCCAGGAGATGGAGGGCAGCCCGGAGGAGGGGTTCTCCGCCACGGTCAAGCAGAAGGTCGGCCCGGTCAGCGCCACCTTCAAGGGCGGCGTCACGCTCGAGGACGTGGTCGAGGGCCACAGCTACCGCATCGTCGGAGAGGGCAAGGGCGGCGCCGCGGGCTTCGCCAAGGGCGCCGCGGCGGTGAAGCTGGAGGAGATCGACGAGGCCAACACCCGCCTCGACTACGACGTCGAGGCCAAGGTCGGCGGCAAGCTCGCGCAGCTCGGCTCGCGCATCATCGACGGCTTCGCGAAGTCGATGGCCGACAAGTTCTTCGACTCCTTCAAGAACAAGGTCGAGGGCGTCGATCCCGAGGTCGCCGAGACGCCCGAGAAGCGCCGCTCCTGGCTGCGGCGCATCACCGGCGGCGGCAAGGACGACGCCGACGCCGCGGAGTGACCCGCGCCGCACGCCCCGCCCTCGGAAAAGAGCGGGGCGCGTGCGGCGCGCCTCGCGATCCTGTCCGGCGGCCGCACGCGCCCCGAGTCGAGCCGCCGCCCGAAGACGGACGGCCGAGGGACCGAGGCAGATTGACCTGAATCGCGTCTGAAGAGTGTCGCTTTCCGGACAATTCGGCGCCGCAATGCGCGACGGCCTCCGGCCGCTTCGACGACGACGCGGGCCGGGCCGGATCCGCGGGCGTCACGCCGCCGACGCGGGCCCGAACAGCGCGTCGAGCCGGCGTTCCAGCGCCGCCGGATCCGTCGGCGCCAGCGCCACGGGCAGCGGCATCGCCTTGCCGCGGAACTCCGGCGGCAGGCGCACCGCGTCCTTCTCCGTCGTCACCAGCCGCGCGCCGAGGCGCGCCGCCTCCGCCTCCAGCCGCGCCAGCGCCCGCGGCGCGAAGGCGGCGTGATCGGGAAAGGCGCGCGTCGCCGCCACCTCGGCGCCCAGCGCCCGCAGCGTCGCGAAGAACTTCTCCGGCCGCGCGATGCCGGCGAAGGCCAGCACCCGCTCGCCGCGCCAGTCGATCCCGATCTCCCGCGGCAGCACCTCGCCCTCCACGATCTCGGCGCCGGCCAGCGCCGGCCAGCGCGCCGCCGCCCGCGCCCGCGCCGCCTTCGGACCCAGCAGCAGCACCGCGTCGGCCCGCGCCAGCCCGGCCTCCGGCGGCTCGCGCAGCGGCCCCGCCGGGATGCAGAGCCCGTTCCCGAAGCCCGTCGCCGCGTCCACCGCCAGCAGCGACAGGTCCTTGGCGACCGCGGGATCCTGAAAGCCGTCGTCGAGCACCAGCGCCTCGGCCCCCGCCTCGACCGCCGCCCGCGCCGTCTCCGCCCGGTCGCGCCCGATCCAGACCGGCGCGAAACCCGCCAGCAGCAGCGGCTCGTCGCCCACCTCTCCCGCCCGGTCCCGCCGCGGATCGACCCGTCGCGGCCCGCCCCGCGCCCCGCGTCCGCCATAGCCGCGGGAGACCGCGTGCGCCGCCACCCCGCGCGCCGCCAGCCGCTCCAGCAGCCAGAGCGCGGCCGGCGTCTTGCCCGCGCCCCCCGCCACCAGGTTGCCGAGACAGATCACCGGAACCGGCGCCCGATATCGCGGCGCCCGCGCCACGCGCCGCGCCGTGGCGAACGCGTAGAGCCGCCCCAGCGGCGCCAGCGCCGCGGCCGGCGGACCCGGAGAACGATACCAGAACTCCGGCGCCCTCAGCACGCCCCGGCCCCCTCCGGCAACCGCTCCAGCACCGCCATCAAGGCCGCCGCCCGCGCGCCCCCCGCCGCGCCCAGCGCCGCCTGCGCCGCCTCGGCCGCCCCGATCCGCGCCGCCTCGTCCTGCAGCCAGCGCGCCACCGCCGCGCCCAAGGCCGCGCCGCCCGAGACCTCGGGCGCCGACGCGCCGAGCAGCGCGTATTCCTCCGCGAAGCTCTCCACATGCGGCCCGCGCAGGATCGCCGCGCCCAGCGCCGCCGGCTCGTAGGGATTGTGCCCGCCGCTCTCGCTCAGCGATCCGCCGAGAAAGCAGATCGGCGCCAGCCGCATCCACGCCCCCATCTCCCCCAGCG
>DATFKM010000246.1:0-9426 GCA_035268645.1 Paracoccaceae bacterium
TCTCGGGCTTCTGGGGCAAGCTCGCGCTGACCCGCGCGGGGCTCGAGGCGGGGGACTGGGCGGCGGTCGCGGCGGTGCTGGGCGTGGGGCTCTTCACGCTATACTCGATGACCAAGATCTGGCTTCAGGGCTGGCTCGCCCCGCATCCCGAGGGGCGCACCCGCCCGCTCGCCGCGCTGCCCCGCGGCGCGCAGGTGGCCTTCGTCGCGCCGACCGCGGCGCTCACCGTCGTCACGCTCGGCCTGGGCCTCTTCCCGGACATGCCGTTCCGCGCGGCCTCCGCCGCGGCCGGGGCGCTCCTCGACCCCGCGGCCTACGTCGCCGCGGTGATGGGCGCGCCGCCGGAAACCGCTCTCGCCGCCGCAGGAGGGGCCGCGCCGTGAACGTCTTCGCCGTCAACCTGGTGCTCGCCGCGGCCTGGGCCGCGCTGGTGGGGGAGTTCACGCTCCCGAACCTGACGGTCGGCTTCCTCGTCGCCTTCCTCGCGCTGCGCCTGATGCGCCCGCTCTTCGCGGACGACCGCTATTTCCTGCGCGTGCCGCGCCTCGCGGCGCTGGCGCTCCTGTTCCTCTACGATCTCGTCATCTCCTCGCTGCGCGTCGCCCAGGACGTGCTGCGCCCGCTCCCGAAGAACACCCCCGGCATCGTCGCCGTGCCCCTGAGGGCCGAGACCGACACCGAGATCCTGCTGGTCTCCTCGCTCGTCACCCTCACGCCCGGCTCGCTCAGCCTCGACCTCTCGCCCGACGCGCGGACGCTCTACGTCCACGGCATGTTCGTCGAGGACCCGGAGGATCTGCGCCGCGAGGTGAGCGAGCAGCTCGAGACCGCCGTGCTGAAGGCGCTCCGATGACCCTGTTGCCCCTCGCCGCCGAACTCGCGAGCTGGACGCTGCTCGCCTCGGCCTTCCTCGCCGCGATCCGCCTGGTGATCGGCCCGGGCGTCGCCGACCGCGCCGTGGCGCTCGACCTGCTAGCGGTGCTCGTCGTCGCCTATGCGGGCCTTCGCGCGCTCGCCACCGGCATCGACGCCTATCTCGACGTCGCGACGGTCCTCGCGCTGACCGGCTTTCTCGGCACGCTCGCCTTCGCACGCTTCATCGTCCGGCGCACGCCCACCCGCCTCGACCGCGCGGCGCGGAAGGAGGGGCCATGAGCCTCTGGGGCGCGCCCTTGTGGGAACTGGCGGCGGCCGCGATGGTCGCCGTCGGCGCGCTGTTCTGCCTCGTCGCGGCGATCGGAGTGCTTCGCTTCGGCGACGTCTTCATGCGGATGCATGCGACGACGAAGGCCGGAACCCTCGGCGCCGGCCTCGTCATGGGCGCGCTCGCCCTCGCCTCGGAGGACGCCGGGTCGGCCGCCAAGGCGGGGGGCGCCGTGATCTTCCTGCTGCTCACCGCCCCGGTCGCCGCGCACATGATCGCCCGCGCCGCCTACCGCTCCGGGGCCCGGCTCTCGCCCCGGACCTGGATCGACGAGCGCTCGGACGCCGACGACGACTAGTCGGCCGCCATCCGCCGCGACACCGCCGCGACCCGCGTCGCCACCGCCGAGACGTCGGCGCCCGCGCCCGACTCCAGCACCGCCCAGGCGAGCTCCCCCGCTTTCCACCAGCTCGCGTAGACGTCGCCGAGGCGCACCAGATGCAGCGTGCCGTCCTGCGGCGCCGGATGCCGGCCGAACACGACGCTGACCCGATCTCCCTTCGCGTTCTCGTACATCAGCTGCGCCGTCGCGCCCTGCGCGCCGCCCAGCAGCCGCCCCCCGATCAGCTCGAAGCCCAGATCCTCGATGTGGGGGATCCGCACCGCATGGTCGAGATGGCCGGAGAACCACTCGCGCATCAGCTCCTCGTCCGAGGAGAAGAACTCCACCGGATGCACCTCGTCCGGGGCGAAGATCGCGTGCGCGCCGGCCGCCTCCTCGACGAAGCGCGGCGCCTCGGAGGCGGGCAGCACCTGCCGCGTCACCGCCGCGTCATGGGCGAACCAGCCGCCTGCCGCGACCGCCGCCGCCGCGGCGATCGCGGCCGCCGCGAAGGTCGCGACGCGTCGTCGCCGCCGCCCGCGCAGCCGCCCCGCAAGCCGCGTCGCGAGAGCCGCCACCGCGGGATCGGTCGGCTCGCGCTCGGGCCCGCCGGACAGCGTCGCGCGCTCGCGCATCATGCGCGCCATCTCGGCGCGAAGCGCCGGGTCCGCCTGCAGCGCCGCCTCCACCCGCGCCGCCGACGCGTCGTCGAGCTCGCCGTCGCAGAAGGCGCCGAGCTCGGCCTCCGACACCACGTTTCCGGCCCCGCCCCGCCCGCTCATCGCCCGTCCTCCTCCGACCCCGGAGCCACGTCCGAAAGCCGCGCCTTCATCGCCGCCCGGCCGCGCGCCACGCGCGACATCAGCGTTCCGAGCTTGACGCCCAGCGCTTCCGCCGCTTCGGCGTAGCTCATGTTGCCGGCGGTGATCAACGCGATCGCGACCCTCTGCTCCTCCGGCAGCGCCGCGAGGGCGCCCAACGTCTCGCGCAGCTCCATCCGCTCCTCGGCGCTCGCCGGCTCCAGCGGCTCGTCGCGCGGCTCGCGCGCCAGCCAGCGTCGGCGCACCGCCTCGCGCCGCCGGTCGGAGCGCACGCGATTCAGCATGATCGAGGTGAGCCAGGTCCGCAGCGTCGAGCCGCCCCGGAACCGGTCCACCGCGCCCAGCGCGCTGAGCAGCGTCTCCTGCACGAGGTCGTCGGCCGCCGCGGCGTCGCCGTCGGTCAGCACCAGCGCGAAACGCCGCAGCCGCGGCAGCTCGACCGCGATCTCGTCCTCGGTCCGCCCTCGACCCATGCCCTCTTCCGTCCGCCCCGGTCGTGCCGGCGCGCCCTCCCTTGGACGCGCCACGTCCCGCCTTCGTCCCTCCGACATAGGAGAAAATCGCGCCACCTCACGGCCTTGCGGATCATCGAAGAAAAAAACGGTTCGTTAGGGATGAAAATCCGTTCCCGATGCGTCTCACACCATGACGGCGCCGAGGGTGGTCCCGGCGCCAGAGACAGACGAATGGAGCTCCGAATGTCCGTTCTGGCCGATGTCCCCCTGCACGTCTCCGCCCTGCAGCGCCTGCGCGAGAGCGTCGTCTCGCTGGCCGCCCAGCTGAGCGCGCCGCTGTTCGAGACCCGTCTCGCCGATCCGCTCCTTCCGGCCGAGGAGCGTCGCCGCCGCCGCGATCTGCGCCGCCTCGCCGGCGCGCTCGACGGGCTGAGCGAGCGTCAGCTCGAAGTCCTCGGCCTCTCGCGCGGGCTGATGCTGACCGAGCTCGAGGACCGCTACGAGGAGATGCTGGATCGCCGCCGCGCGCTGGCGGCGCTGTTCGACGGCGACGCGCCGGAGGATGCGCCCGCGCGGCTCGAAGCCCCGCGCTGAGACGCGCGCCGTCCCCGCCGCGACGGATCGGCGGGGACGCGCCTCCTCCGCGCCGAAGGGCCCTGCGCCCTCGTCCGGCGCAGCCGCAATCCAGCCCAAGGCCGACCGCATGAGCCGCCAGCGACCGACCCTCTGCCTCGACCGCGACGCCGCCGCGGCGCCCCGGGCGCCGGCCACGCCCGGCGCCGCCGCGTCCGGTCCGGGGGCGGAGACCGCCCCGGTCCGCGCCGCGGTCCTGCCCGGCGACGGCGTCGGGCCGGAGATCATGGAGGCGACGCTTCGCGTGCTCGAAGCCGCCGGCGCCGCGGTCGACGCCGTGCCCGTGAGCCTCGGCGACCCCCGCACCGAAAGCGGCCGCGCCGAGTGGGAGGCCGGCCTCGCCCGCGTGCGCGAGACGGGCGCCCTGCTCAAGGGCCCGCTCGCCGGCGGCCTCTCGGCGCCGCTCCGCTCCGAACTCTCGCTCTACTGCCACATCCGCCGCGCCACCGCGCTCTCGCCCTTCGTGCCCGCCCGCGGCCCCGGCATGGACGTCCTCGTGATCCGCGAGAGCGAGGAGGACCTCTATTGCGGGCTGGAGCACCGCCAGACCGCCGACGTCGCGCAATGCGTCAAGCTCGTCACCCGGCCCGCGGCCGAGCGGTTTCTCCGCACCGCCTTCGCCTGGGCCCGCGCCGCCGGACGCAGGCGCGTCACCTGCGTCACCAAGGACAACGTCCTGCGCCTGACCGACGGCCTCTTCCACGAGGTCTTCCGGGAGGTCGCCGCAGACAGCCCCGATCTCGCCGCCGACCATCTGATCGTCGACGCGGCCGCCGCGCGCATGGCCGAGGCGCCGGAAAGCTTCGACGTCATCGTCGCGCCGAACCTCTACGGCGACATCCTCGCCGACCTCGCGGCGCAGATGTCCGGGCGCCCCTCGCTCACGCCCTCGGTGCGCATCGGTCCGTACGCGGCGGTGTTCGAGCCGGTGCACGGAACGGCCGCGCACATCGCCGGCAAGGGGGCGGCCAATCCTTCCGGCCTGATCCTCTCGGCGGTCAAGATGCTGCGTCATCTCGGTCGCGGGGAGGCCGCGCGACTGGTGCGGGACGCCTGGCTGCGCACCATCGAGGACGGCGTGCACACGCCCGACATCCATCGGGCGAACATGAGCCGCCGGCGCGTCGGCTCCGCCGGCTTCGCGGACGCGCTGATACAGCGCCTCGGGGAGGGTCCGGTGCGCCTCAGGCCCTCGTCGGAGGCCGAGCCCTTCGCGCCGCCGGCCTGCCGCTCCGTCACCGCCGCGCCGGCGAGGCGGGCCGCCACGCCCCGCCGGCTCGCCGGCGTCGATCTCGCGCTGGTCGAGGTCGAACTCGGGGCCGAGGCTCTCGCGGCGCGGCTCGCGCCGCTGGCGCCGCCGGGCCTCGCGCTGGAACGGATCGCGAATCGCGGCGCCGTGGTCTGGTGCCGGGAGGCGGGCGTTCCGACGACCTCCCTCCTCGCGGACCAGTGGACCTGCCGTTTCACCGCCGAGGGCGCCGTCGCGCCCTCCGCGGTGGCCGATCTGATGCGTCGGACGATGGAGGCCGGCCTCGAGGTCGTGCGGTCCGAAAACCTCTACGTCTTCGGCGACGTGCCCGGCTGGCGCCCGTTCGAGGCGGCGCGCGGCTGAGCCTCGGCGGATCGCGGGGCGGCAGGGATCGGGCTCCTGCCGCCCCGCAGGGACGCGAAATCATCCCGCGACGCCTCTCCAAGCACCGCAACCGAGGGCTGCACCCCTCCGAAACGGCAACGCCGCGCGGGGCCGCTTGCGGCCCGCCTGCGCTCTTCAGGACGCCCCGAAGATCGCCTCGCGAAGGATATGCGACGCCTCTGACTCTCCCGCAAGGTGAATCTTCGCCTCACCAGGCCCCATCGTGCGCTTCCCGGCCGGACCGGCGATTGGCCCCGGCCTCTCCCTCCGCCAGAATGACCCCATGTCGGGCCTGAACTACAATCACCTGCGCTACTTCTGGGCGGTCGCGCACGAGGGCAACCTGACGCGCGCGGCGGAGCGGCTGAACGTCTCGCAGTCCTCGCTCTCGGTGCAGATCCGAAAGCTCGAGGAGCGACTCGGCCATCCGCTGTTCGAGCGGGTCGGCCGCGGCCTGCGCCTGACCGAGGCCGGGCGCATCGCGCTCGACCGCGCCGACGCCATCTTCGCGGCGGGCGAGGAGCTGACGCAGATCCTCTCCGGCGCCGGGGCCGCGCGGCGCGTGCTGCGCGTCGGCGCCCTCGCCACGCTCTCGCGCAACTTCCAGGTCGCCTTCCTGCGACCGCTGCTGGGCGATCCCTCGGTCGAACTGGTGCTGCGCTCCGGCGCCCAGGGCGAACTCCTCGCGCAGCTCGAGGCGCACCGCCTCGACCTCGTGCTCGCCAACCGCCCGCCGCCGCGCGACGCCGCGACGCCGTGGATCTCGCACGCGTTGGACGAGCAGCCGGTCAGCCTCGTCGGCGCCCCGGGCCGCGTCGGCGAGGGGCGCGACCTCGCGGCCCTTCTCGCCGAGGAGCCGCTGCTGCTGCCCACGCCCGAAAGCGCCCTCCGCGCCGATTTCGACGCCCTCGCGGACCGCCTCGGCCTGCGCCCGCTGATCGCGGCCGAGGTCGACGACATGGCGATGCTGCGCCTGCTCGCGCGGGAGGACGCCGGCCTCGCCGTCGCGCCGCCCATCGTGGTGCGGGACGAGCTCGCCTCCGGCCGCCTCGTCGAGGCCGCGCGCCTGCCCGGCCTCGTCGAGAGCTTCCACGCCGTGACCCTGGCCCGGCGCTTCCCCAATCCGCTGCTGCGCCGCCTGTTCGACGCCGCCGGCGCCCCGGCGGCCGAGGGCGTCTGACCCGCGGCGCCGGCGGCGCCTGACTCACTCGGCCGGCGCCGTCCCGTCCGGATCCGCGCGCGGCACGCCGAAGGCCGCCGCTTCGCGCTCGATCTCGTCCAGCGGCCGACCGTCGATCATCGACTCGAACGCCTTCAGGCGCTTGTAGATCGACATCAGCTCCACGATCGTGGTCCAGCTCATGACCAGGAACTGAAAGCTGTTCTCGACCCGCCCGAAGGCGCGGATGATCTGCTGCATGACGCCCAGCGTGAAGCCCGCCCCGACGATGGTCGGCCCAAGGGCGATGTAGGGCAGGATCACGCCGGCCTGCAGGTAGCCGTAGCGCACGACGTTGAAATACAGATAGTTGAGATAAAGCCGGAAATAGTTGCGCCGCACGTTGTCGTAGAGCTCGCCCAGCGTCGGCGGCTTGGCCCGGCCCGGATCGTCCTCGCCCAGCACCAGCTCCTTGCGGTAGGCCGCCTCCACGCGCTGGTTGCGGAACTCCAGCCCCGGCAGCTTGACGCCCGCCAGCGCCAGGATCGCGGTCCCGAAGATCGACCAGAGGATCGCCACGAACACCAGCGGCTGCGGCACGTCGCCGACGATGGGCAGCCGCGTGATCTCGGCCGAGAGACCCCAGAGGATCGGCAGGAACGCGATCAGCGTCATCACCGCGTCGATCAGGCGCGAGCCGAGGCTCTCCATGATCCGCGCGAAGGCCATCGTGTCCTCCTGGATGCGCTGGGAGGCGCCCTCGATGTGCCTGACGCGTGGCCAGATGGAGGTGTAATATTCGTTCATCGCCGTGCGCCAGCGGAACACGTAATGGCTGGTGAAGAACGATCCGATCACCGCCGTCGTGATGAACACCATGGCGATCGTCAGGAAGGTGAAGAGCTGTCCGTAGTATTCGCCCGGCGTCACCGCCTCCGGGTCCGCCAGCGCGTTCTGGATCAGATCGTAGAACGTCCCGAACCACTGGTTGATCATCACGTCGAGCTGCACCTGGAACCAGGTGATGAACACGATCAACGTCGAGCCCGCCACCGACCACCGCGCCCACGGATGCGGCGCGATCCTGAGCCAGACCGCGGCGAAGGCCGCGTAGCAGATCGCGACGAACTCGTAGAGCCAGACGCGCCCCGGCTCCCAGCCGAACGTCCCGGCGATGCCGAGCGGGTCCTCGAAGCCGGAGAGGCCCAGATTCCAGCCGAGGATGCAGACCAGCGACCAGACCGCCGCAGAGAGCACGAACAGCTTCGGCCGGGGGAAGAAGGAATGGAACATCGCGCGCGCCTCCCGCGGGGCCGGACCGAACCGGCCCGCTTCGGATGCGAGCTAGACGACGCCGCGCCGGTTTCCACAACCCTCCGGGGCCGGCCGCGCGCGGCGGCGTGAACGGCCGCGACGGGCCGCGCCGCGCTCAGTCCCGCGGCCGACGCGCCTCCAGCACGGCGTCGAGCTCGGGCAGCATCACGATGCCGTCCTGATCGTCGCCCGAGCCATGCACCACGATCCAGGTGCAGGGCGCGTCCGAGGCGTTGCAGGGCGCGTGCGGCACGCCGCCGGGGATGTAGCTCTGCTCCCCCGCCTTCACCGTCATCACGTGCTCGAGCCCGTCGCCGTAATGCACCTCGCACTCGCCATCCAGCAGATAGGCGATCGTCTCGATCCCGTCGTGATGATGCGCCTTGGCGCGCGCGCCCGACGGCATCGGCATGATCGCCATGCAGACGGTCTCCGCGCCGACGTTGCCGCGCGACGGCCCGCGCCCGTAGACGACGCCCTGCGCGCCCTCGTAGGTCTCGCCCGGCCGCACGATCCTGACCCGCTCCGCGTCCGACATCTCCGTCCCCTCCCTCTCAGGCGCCCAGCTCCACGACCCGTCCGCCCGCGGCCTCCGCATCGGCGGGATCGTGCGTCACCAGGAGCACCGGCAGCCCCCGCTCCCGCGCGAGGCCGAACACCAGCTCGCGCGTCCGGGCGCGCAGCGGCGCGTCCAGCTTCCCGAAAGGCTCGTCCAACAGCAAGGCCCGCGGCGCCGCCAGCAGCGCCCGCATCAACGCCACCCGCGCCCGCTGCCCGCCGCTCAGCGTCGCCGGATCGCGCCCCGCCATCCCTCCGAGGCCGACCGACTCCAGCGCCGCCTCGATCCGCGCCCGCCGCGCGGCCCTCTTCACCGAGGCCGGCAGCCCGAAGCCGAGATTTCCGCCGACGCTCAGATGCGGAAACAGCATCTCGTCCTGGAAAAGGATGCCGATCCGCCGCCGCTCCGTCGGCAGCCCGGTCACGTCCCGCCCGTCGAGCCTCACCCGGCCCCGCAGCTCGAACTCCGGCGCGAGCGAGCCCGCCGCCGCCGCCAGCAACGTCGACTTGCCCGAGCCCGACGGCCCCATCACGGTCAGCGCCTCCCCCGGCGCCACGGCCGCGTCGAGCGCCGCGATCTCCCGGCCGCCGAGGCGCACCGAAACCCCCTCGAACCGCAGCCCCTCAGCCAACGAGCGCCCTCCGGTTGCGCCAGATCAGCCGCGGCCCCAGCGCCGCCAGCAGGAACGGCGCCGCCGCCGCCCCCGCCTGCGCCAGCGCCCAGACCCCGATCGCCCGGCGGTCCCCGCCCGAGGCCAGCGCCACCGCCTCCGTCGTCAGCGTCGGCACGCGCCCGCCCCCGATCAGCAGCGTCGGCAGGTACTGCCCGACGCTCACCGCGAAGCCGACCGCGAAGGCCGTCAGAAGCGGCGCGAGCATCATCGGCGCACGGACCCGCCACAGGACGCCCCAGCCCGAGGCCCCGAGCGCCGCCCCCGCCGTCGCCCAGCGTCGGTCCCAGGCCCGCCAGGGATCGCTCAGCGAGAGAAAGACGTAAGGCAGCACGAACACCAGATGCGCCGCGGCGATCGAGGCCCAGCCCCCCTCCAGCCCCGCCGCCAGCGCCAGCCGCTGCAAGCCGGGCAGGAACGCCACCTGCGGCACGATCAGGGGCACATACAGCAGCCAGAGCGCCCCCGCCCCCGGCCGCCGCCCGCGCCGGAACTCCGTCTCGAGGCACGCCGCCGCCAGCCCCAGCGCCACCAGGGTCGCCGCCAGCGCGATCC
Organism: Paracoccaceae bacterium; assembly: GCA_035268645.1. Classification (GTDB taxonomy): domain Bacteria; phylum Pseudomonadota; class Alphaproteobacteria; order Rhodobacterales; family Rhodobacteraceae; genus Albimonas. Next base: position 9,326 of record DATFKM010000246.1, read on the forward strand.
CGAGCGTCGCCAGCGCCGGCCCCGCCATCCCCGGCCCGTGCCGCGCCCAGCTTCGCAGCGTCCAGCCGTCCGGCAGCGCGTCCGGAAACGTCCAGAGCCCC
>DATFKM010000247.1:0-3316 GCA_035268645.1 Paracoccaceae bacterium
GCCGCCGCGGCGGGGCCGCCGCGTGCCGCGCACGACCGACGGCCGACACGATCTCGGCATCGCGCCGAACCTGCCGGCCCGCGACTTCAAGATCGGGACGCCGGACACGGTCTGGCTCGCCGACATCGGCGACGTGCCCGCCGACGAGGGCCGGCCCCATCTCGCCGCGGTCAAGGACCCGGCCACGATGGAGATCGTCGGTTGGTCGACCTCCGACCGGCTGAAAGCGAGCCTCGCGGTCGACGCCACGGGCATGGCGTTGCGGAACCGCAGGCCGACGCCGGGTCCGATCCGCCACTCCGATCGTGCCGCCCGATACGCCTGCGGCGACCGCCGAAGGCGCATGGGGCGCTCGCCTCGACGAGCGGCAAGGGCGATTGCCTCGACGACGCGCCGATGGAGAGCGTCTTCGGCTCGTCGAAGACGGAGCTGGTCCACCGAACCGGTTTCGCCTCTCGCCATGACGCCAAGGCCGCCCTCTTCGAGCGCATCGCCATCTTCCATGACCGCCGGCGCAGGCACTCGAGCATCGGTCGCAGGACGCCGGAGCAGGCGAGGATCGACACGACCCGAGCCCAAGACCGCATGGTGAAAACCCTCCCAGTCCGGGATCGGGGGGCGACGTCAATGACCGTCTGCATGCGGGATCATGCCCATGGGCCCTGATCGATGCCCGTTGGCATGACGCTGCGGACCGGGGCGATCACGCCCCGTCGCGACCGCCGGGCCGGTCGGCCCGAGGCCGAGGCTCGTCCGATCCGCCCGACCGCGCCCCGGCACGCGCCGCGCCGTCAGAAGCGCCGCCAGAGCGAGACGAAGCCGCCGAGCTCCCGCGCCGCCTCGCGGCCCCATACCGTGCCGACGGCCCCCGCCTGCACCGTCCAGAGGGGCGACAGGTCGCGCGCGAGCGAGCCCTGCAGATCGATCGCGGTCGCTTCGGGGAAGCCGCCCCGACCCTCGCCCGCGGCGACCCGACCGAACGCCTGCAGGATCGCCATCCATTCCGGGCGCGGGCGCAGCCCGAGCGTCGCGTCGACGCGCCATTCGTCCGGCGGCGCTCCGTCGCGAAAGCGCCGCCCGCCCTGCAGATCGACCCAGCCGGTCATGCCGCCGAGGCTGAAGCCGCGCCCCGCCAGCAGCCGCGTGTCGGTCTCGAGCCCGGTCGCGCCGATCTCCGCCGGCGCGCCCTCGTCGTCCGCGCCGGGGACGCGCAGCGAGCCCTGGGCCGAGACCACCACCCCCTCGCGCCGCGCGAGCCGGGCGCGCAGGCCGAACTCCGTGTAGTCCGGGCCCATCCGCTCGTCCGGCGTCGGCGCGGTCACCGTCTTGGCCTGAAGCGTGCCTTGGGCGAACAGGGTCAGCGCGTCGGTCACGCCCCGCTCCACCAGGACCGAGAGCTCGGTCTTGCGGTAGGCGCCGGCGCGGACCAGCCGGCCGGCGGCGTCGAAGGCGCGGTCCGCCTCCAGATGGCGCAGCGTGACGATCGCCTGCCCGGTCCCGGCGGCGAGGGTCCAGGCGCCCGCGCGCCCGTGACTCGGCGCCGAGGCGAGCGCCAGAAGCGCGACGAGCGCGGCGACGAGGCGGGTCGGGGACATGCGGCGAGGCTCCGCTGGCGAGGACGTCGGTCCCCGCCATTGCCCCCGACGCGGTAAATGTCGCGTTAAGCGCGCGCTCCCCCGTCGCCTCGCACCGGGGTCAGCCGGCCTTGCGGCGGCCGCGGAGCACGCCAAGCCCGGCGAGGCCGAGCGCGAGCGGCGCCACCGGCGCCGGCAGCGGAATCTCGCCGCGGACCTCGGGGTTGTCCGGGTCGGTCGGGTCGGTCGGCGCGTCCGCGAAGCCCTCGGTCACGATCGTGATCGCGCGGCCGCCGCTGCCCGCGTCCTCGAAGTCGATCGTCTCGTAACCCGGGATCGAGGCGAGGAACCCCGCATGCGAGGAGATGCTCCAGTTCGAGAGGCCGGCGCTGGTCAGGCCTTCGTTGACGGGAAAGCCCTCCTGCCCGACGCCGAGGAAGACGGAATCGTCCTGGAAATACTGGTTGAAGCCCTCGAGTTCGGCCTTGAGGAAGGAGCCTTCGGCCGTCCACCACAGGCTCCCGGTGCCGGAGAAGCCGTCGGGCAGCGAAACGATGCCGAGGCCGGCGCCGGACGCGGCCCGGTTGACCGCGTCGATCAGGAAGCCCCGCGGCCCGTCGTCGATCGGCCCCGGAAAGCCTCGGTAGTGAAAGTCGGCGTCCTGGCCCGTCAGGAACGTCCGCGATCCGCGGGCCGCGGCGATCTGGGGGCTCGCCGCGATCACGGCCGACTCGTCGATGCCGGTGCCGAAGGAGTCGCCCTCCGAGCCGATCACGAAGACGTCGAAGAGCGACAGGTCCGGGAGCGGGGTCGGCGTCGTGGTGTCCCCGGAAGCTGATGTTCCAGTCGTTGGCGCCGTCGCCGTCGAGGTCGTAGGCGCCCGCCGTCGCGGCGAGCGTCGACATGTCGGTGTTTCAGCTCGCGCTGCCGCCGGTCCAAAGCACGGCGATCGTCACCGCCTGCGCCGCGGGCCCCGTCAGCGCCAGCGGCGTCGCGATCGCCGGGACTCTCTTCGTTCCCTGCAACTCCCATGACCGGATCGTGATCCGGAAGACTTTTCGTACGCCGAACCGTGAGGCCCCCTCGTTTGCGCTGCGCGCGACCTTACGCAAGGGAAGATCGTTTCACAACGCCGCATTGCGACGGAGCGACGCCGTCGCCGGGAGCGCACGGGCCGACGCCAGGCTTGGCAATCGGCGCCGCGAAGGCCACTTTGCCGCGAGGAGTCCGGCCCGCGCCCGCGACGAAGGAGAGCCGCCATGCAGATGCCCGAGGCCGACGCCGACGTCCTCGCCCGCCGCGAGAGCATCCTCGCGCGCCTGGCCCGCGCGCTGCCCGCCGACGCGCTGGTCACCGACCCGGTCGAGACCCGCGCCTACGACTGCGACGCGCTCACCGCCTACAGCTGCAGCCCCCTCGCCGTCTGCCTGCCGCGCACCACCGAGGAGGTGGCGACGGTGATGCGCCTCTGCGCAGAGGAGGGCGTGCCGGTGATTCCACGCGGCGCCGGCACCGGCCTCGCCGGCGGCGCGCTCCCGACCGGCGACGCCGTGATCCTCGGCGTCGCGCGCATGAACCGGGTGCTGGAGACGGACTACGCCAACCGCTTCATCCGCGTCGAGACCGGGCGCACCAACCTCTCCGTCACCGGCGCGGTGGAGGCGGACGGCTTCTTCTACGCGCCCGACCCCTCCAGCCAGCTCGCCTGCGCCATCGCCGGCAACATCGCGATGAACTCCGGC
>DATFKM010000248.1:0-2001 GCA_035268645.1 Paracoccaceae bacterium
CTGGCGGGAGGCGGCGTGGCGGTCGCTGGCCTCGCATGCCTGGGCGCCGGCGGCGCTGGTCTGGTTCGGGGCGAGCGCCCTCTGGGCGCCGGATCCGACGGGATCGGCCCTCGGCTTCGCGCAATTCGCGCTGCTGCTCGGCTTCGGCGCGGCGGCGGGCGGTCGGCTCGGCCCGCTCGGCGTGGTGCAGGCGGTGGCGCGGGCGGCGTGGCTGGCGCTGGCGGCGGGGCTGGCGATGGCCGTCCTCTCGCCGCAGCACGCCTTCGGGCAGCACGTCAACGCGGGGGCCTTCCGCGGAGTCTACGTCGAGAAGAACCAGTTCGCGATGCTGCTGAGCTTCGGCGTGGCGGCGGGCGCGTTCGAGGCGCTGGCGCGGCCGGGGCGCGCGCGGCTCTGGGCTGGGACGGCGGCGCTGCTGGTGGCGCTGGTCGCGGCGCGGTCCTCGATCGCCCTGCTGCAGGCCGGGGCGGTGATGGCGCTGGCGGCGGGTCGGACCGGCCTCGCCGGGGCGCGCTTCGGCGGGGCGGCCCTCGCGGCGGGGGCGCTCGGGGCCGCGGCCGCGCTGATCGCGGGGCTGCCGGCGGCGTTGACCGCGCTGGGCGAGGACCTGACGCTGAACGGGCGGACGACGCTCTGGGCGGCGCTCTGGCCCGATGCGGCGGCGGCGTCCTGGATCGGACGCGGCTTCTCGGGGTATTGGGACGACGCGGCCGAGGCGCGGCTTCTGGCGGAACTCGGCTGGAACGCGCGCGGGGCGCATTCGGGCTGGCTGACGGCGCTGCTGTTCGGCGGCGCGGTGGGGGCCGCGCTGTGGCTGCTGCTCTGGCTCGGGGTCGCGCGGCGGGCGGCGGCGGCGCTGGCGCCGGGCGCGCCGGCCGCGCCGGCGGGCCTCGCCGCGCTGGCGGCGGTCCATCTGCTCTGGTCGCTGTTCGAGACGACGCAGCTGATGCAGATGAACGTTCACGCCGCGATCGCCGGCCTCTGCCTCTCGCTGCCGTCGCCCGAGCGCGCGCCGCGCCGCATCGCCGAGGCGAGGCCCGGAGCGCGCAGCAGGAACAGTGGATTGCCTATCACGTAGCGCCCGAACAGGCGGCGCGGCTCCAGCGCCAGGCGGAACAGCCATTCGAACCCGGCGCGGCGCATGAGGGCCGGAGCGCGGGGCGTCCGACCGGCGAGGAAGTCCAGCACCGCGCCGCCGCAGAGGATGCCGACGGGCGTCGTGGCCGCGGCGCGGAGCCTGAGGGCCAGGGCCTCCTGCCGCGGCATGCCGAGGCCGAGGATCACCAGTTCCGCCTCGCCGGGGCCGGCGTCGTCGGCCAGCCAGCGGAGGTAGTCGGAGGTGGGATGGAAGCCGTGGCGCGCGGCGACGACATGGGCGCCCCGCGCCTCCAGCCGACGGGCGGCGGCCTGGGCCACGCCGGGGCGCCCGCCATAGAGGGCGACGCGGCGCCCGGCGCAGAGGGCGGGGATCAGGTCGGTCCCGTTCATGTCCGGGCCCGGTGCGCGCCCGGCGAGACGCATCAGGAGCGAGACGCCCGTGCCGTCCCTGAGGAGCAGGTCCGCCCCCTCGAAGGCGGCGGCGGCGGCTGGGTCCGCGGCGCACAGGTTGACGGCGTGGGCGTTGACGAAGGCGCCGACCCAAGGTCCGCCCTGCGCGGCGCGGGCGCCGAGGGCGCGGGCCTCGTCCGGGCCGCCGAAGCGGGGACGGGCCAGCCGGTCGAGCAGGGCCGCGAGGCGAAGGCGGCTCACGGCCGGCGCTCCGACGCGAGGGCGAGCCGATCCTGCGGCGACGGGCCTTCGCGCTTCGGCCCGCCGGCGGTCTCCGACTCCTGCGGTGAGAGCGGTCTGCCGTCGAGTTCCAGGCGCAGGATCCGCCAGCAGCGCGGACGCTCCAGAGCGACGTCGCAGGTCGCGCCGACCTCCGCGTAGAGGGGGGCGGGCCAGCCGGCCGCCGGCCCCTCGGTCAGCGTTGCGCGGCCGCGCAGATGCCAGACCCCGTCC
>DATFKM010000249.1:0-5292 GCA_035268645.1 Paracoccaceae bacterium
CGGCGCTGGAACAGGCGCTGGAGCCGGTGGTGGCGCGGCTCGCCGCGATCAGGCCGAAGCGTCCGGCGGCGCTCGCCGCCGAGTGACCGGCCGGCCGGGGCAGCCCCGTGGGCGGCGTACGCGGTGTTCCGGGACAGGGCGGTTCGGGCCGGTCGAGGCCGCCCCGTTCGGGGGCCGGTGCTTCTCGCCATGCGCCCGAGGCGAAAAAAAAGGGCCGGGGACGAACCCCGGCCCAAGTCTAGGGAGGAAACGCCCAGAAGGGCGGTAACGCCGAAGCGCTACGGTTCAAGTGTTATAGGTGCGCCGCAGCATAATCAACGTCCATGCTGCGATGAATCCGTGCCATCGTTCAACCTGCTGATGCAAAAGCGATAATTTTGCCTTCCGGTGCCGGGGTCCACACGTCTCGCATGCCGCTCGGCGCCCGTTCACGCTGCACTTGCACAAGGCTTCGGCGCCGGAACGTCCCGCTCCCCGGGTCAGCGGAGCGAGCGGCCCTTGAGAATCGCCGCCGTGCCGAAGCGGGCGCGAATCCGGTCGGCGGCGCGCTCCGCGGCGCTGCGCCGGGCGGCCCCTTCGTCGAAGAGGTCGGGCGCGCGGTCGGCGTCGGCGGCGGGCGCGAGATCGGAGAGGCCGACGCCGAGAAGCCGGAAGGGTGCGCGGTCGAGACTGCGCTCCAGGAGGGGGCGGGCGGCCCGGTAGAGGCGGTCCGCGAGCTGGATCGGCTCGTCGAGGCCGATCCGTCGGGTCAGGATGCGGTGGTCGGCGCGCTTCAGTTTCAGCGTGACGGTGCGCCCGGCGAGGGCCTTGGCCTTGGCGCGGTCGGCGCATTTCTCCGCCATGCGCCAGAGGTGACCGTCGAGGAGATCGGGATCGGCGAGATCGGTGTCGAAGGTGGTCTCGTTCGAGATCGACTTGACGCAGCGATCGGGGGAGACGCGGCGGGCGTCCTCGCCGTGGGCGAGGCGGTGCAGGCGGAGGCCGAGCTCTCCGTGGCGGGCGGCGAGGTCGCGCGGGTCGGCGGCCCGGAGGTCGGCGAGCGTGCGGTGGCCCTCGGCCTCGAGGCGGGACGCGGTGGCCTCTCCGATGCCCCAGAGGATGCGCACAGGCTTGTCGGCGAGGAAGGCCGCGGCGTCGGCCCGCCCGATCACGGCGAAGCCTCGGGGCTTGTCGAGGTCGGAGGCGATCTTGGCGAGGAACTTGTTGTGGGAGAGGCCGACGGAGACGGTGACGCCGACCTCGGCCTCGACGCGGCGGGCGAGGGCGGCGAGGGCGAGGGCGGGCGGGCCGTGCAGGCGCTCGGTTCCGGTCAGGTCGAGGAAGGCCTCGTCGAGCGAGAGGGGTTCGACGAGCGGGGTGAGGGATTCCATGAGGGCGCGGATGGCGCGTGAGGCTTCGACGTAGGCGTCGAAACGGGGTTTCAGGACCACGGCCTCGGGGCAGAGCTTCAGCGCCTTGAACATCGGCATGGCCGAGCGGACGCCCCGCGTGCGGGCGAGGTAGCAGGCGGTGGAGACGACGCCGCGGCGACCGCCCCCGACGATCAGGGGGCGGTCCCGGAGCGCGGGATCGTCCCGCTTCTCGACGGCGGCGTAGAAGGCGTCGGCGTCGACATGGGCGATGGCGAGCGTCTCGAGTTCCGGATGCGCGAGGGTGCGGGGGGAGCGGCAGACCGGGCAGCGCGGGGGGGGGCCGTCCGGCGGGCCCTCGAAGCGGTGCAGGCAGTGGCGGCAGAGGGCCCTCATGGACGGAGGATAGCAGAGGGCGCGGGGCCGCGGGAGACGGCGCGGCCGGGCCGCTCGCGCACGAACAGGAGGGCAGGAGACCGATTTCGTCGGGTCATGTGGGAGTCGCGATGTGTGGGCGGCCGTGCCGGTCGCGGCGAGACGGCGGGGGCGCCGACCCCAGGGCCACGCGGGCCGGTCTCGATCCGCGGAGCGTGGTCGTCCCTCGACGGTGACGGGACGGCCCCGTCGTGGACCCGCCGAAGCCTCGGCCGGGGCGACCGCGGCGCGTGGCCGAAGCCGTCCGCCGAAGCCCCGAGGAACATCGGTCGGCGGATCGGCGACGTGCGCTGCGTCGCCGACGGCAAGGTATGGAGCCGACCGAGGGGGAACCGGTCGTGTGTCCGGAACCGATGAACAGGAGTGACGCGTCGGGGCCGTTCTGGGCGCCGTCCGCGATATGGACCGCCGCGCCGCCGCCGGACGGCGTCGGGCTCGGCGACAGTGCGCCGCCGAACTCGCCGATGTCCGTGCGTGGATGCCGACGGCGGAGGGCGGGGCGCCGAAGCTCGGCAAGAACCCGCCTACCCTGGATTACGTCTGGAGATGGTTGCCGGCGCTGGTCGCGAAGCGTCCTGCTGCCGGACTTGCTCCGATCGCCGAGCCGGGGTCTCTCCACCTGACATCGTCCTCTCGGCGGCGGATGGTGACGCTGCGTTAGATCGCCAGTCGGCTCGAGGGGCGCTGTGCGCAGGAGCGACGCGGCCCGGTGATTTCCGCCGACGAGGTCGCGCTGCGTCGACTTCAGCGAATGCCTGCCCCTTCCTCATGCGCCGGTCGATCGCGCCGCGGTCTTCGTGGACAGCGGGCGTCCGCCACTCCGCTCATCGGCAGTTCGGATGCATGATGTGTAGGTGAACGTCTCGATCATGTTTTTGGCGGATTCATGCGTGGCGTGAACTGGAGGGAAGCAGGTATGCGTCGGGTGTTCGGTGGGGGTCCTCAGGGCCCGCCCGTTCGATCTCGGCTTCGGAGACGGGATCGGTGGCGATGGCTACGAAGCGGGCTTCGGGCAGCTCGGCGGGGCCGACGTCTTCGATTCCGGCGAGCCTCGCGACGAAGGCCCGGCCTTCGGCCTTGGCGTGGCGGAGACGGCGCGCGCCTGCGGTGGTCCCGACCCCGAGGATCGTCCCGAGGCGGCGCGCGGCGCCGGCGAGGCGGATGACGACGCCGAAGACGCGGAGGCGCCCGACGGCGACGACGAGGATCACGACGACACCTCCGACTCCCACGGCGACCATGACCATGACGACGATCACGACCACGTCCTCGGCGAGGGCGAGGTGGTGCTCGTGGACGACGACGCAGCCGAGGTGAAGCCGGACCATGCGGGCGGCCCCAAGACCGATGACGGCGCCACGACCGACGACGACACGACGGACACGGCCGGCGACGGATTCGACATCACGCTCAGCTTCACCGGCTTCGAAGGCGACTACGCCTATCTGACCGGAGCCTTCACCAACGCCGTGGCCATCCTCGAGGGCATCATCCTCGCGGATCTGCCGGACGTGACGCTGTGGGGCGACGAGACGATCGACGACGTCGCCATCGAAGCCCCGCTGGTCGCCATCGACGGCATCCTCGGCCAGGCCGGTCCGCCGGCGATCCGCAGCGACACCTTCCTCCTCGTCACGGGCGTGATGGAGTTCGATTCCGTCGACGCCCTGAGCCTCGACAACGAAGGCACCTGGGAGGCGGTGATCCTGCACGAAATGCTGCACGTTCTCCGCATGGGCGCCTTGTGGAGCGATTCCTGAATGGATCTCGCGAGGGGCGAAGGCGCCTCCGACACGCGCTTCACCGGGGCGAACGGCAACGCGGAGTACATCGCCGGCCTCGAGGACGGGAGCATCCCTTCGAACGACGCGGGCTGCCTCTCCACCATCCCCCTGACTTCGGACGGCGCGCATTTCAGCGAGAGCGCGCTCGATCGGGAGATCATGACGCCGTATCTGGACGCCGATCCCAGCTTCGAGGCGATCACGGTCGCCGCGCTCGAGGACATGGGCTACGACATCATGTGGGACGACGTGACCCGCAGCGACGATCTCGTGGGGGCGGTGCCGTCCGACGACCTGCTGTTCGTCTGAGGGCTCGGGCGACGTTTCGACGGCCGCCGCGCGCCGCGGGGGGCCGTCGGTTCGATCGGGCTGAGGCGAAGGACGAGGCAAGCCTGCCCTCCGGAGTCGTCACCTGTCGACGTCGGAGGGGCTATCGGGGCGCGGAACACCTTTCGGCGGCGAGGCGGAGGTGGGCTGGGATGGCGCCCCGGTCGGCCTCCGTCTCGTCGGCGTACAGGAGTGCGCCGGATGGCGAGGCGGCGCAGTGCATGACGTCAGGCGAGGGAGGCGAGGATGGCGCGCGCGGCGGCGGCGGGGTCGTCGGCGCGATGGACGGGGCGGCCGACGACGACGTGATCGGCGCCGGCGGCGATCGCCTCGGCCGGGGTGGCGACGCGCTTCTGATCGTCGTGGGCGGCGCCGGCGGGGCGGACGCCGGGGGTCACGATGAGGCGGCCGCGCGCCTCGGGCAGCGCGCGGATGGCGGCGGCCTCGGACGGTGCGGCGATCACGCCGTCGGCGCCGGCGGCGAGGGCGCGGCGGGCGCGTTCGACGGCGAGGGGGGCGATGTCGCCGGAGGCGAACATCGCCTCGTCCAGATCGTCGCGGTCGAGGCTGGTCAGGATGGTGACGGCGAGGATGCGGGTGGGCGCGGCGCCCCGGCCGCGGACCGCGGCGCGGACCACGTGGGGGTCGCCGTGGACGGTGAGCAGGTCGAGTTCGAACTGGACGAGGCCGCGGACGGCGGCCTCGACCGTCGCGCCGATGTCGAAGAGCTTCATGTCGAGGAACACGCGCTTGCCGCGCTCCTTGAGCTCCATCGCCGCGGCGAGGCCGCCGCCGGTGAGCATGCCGAGGCCGATCTTGTAGAAGCCGACCGCGTCGCCCAGGCGGTCGGCGATGGCGAGGGCGGCGACGGCGTCGGGCACGTCGAGCGCGACGATGAGGCGGTCGTCGGACATGGCTCGGACTCCCTCGGTTTCGGATCGGCGCGTGGGTAGGGGTTGGCGCGGACTAGGGCAAGCCCGAGGGCTGCCGTCCGGACCGTTCACGGCGTTGCGAGCGCGTGTGCGCCCCCCCATATCCCAGCCGACGGTGCGCCGCAGGGCGGGCGCCGGGACTACCATGCGGGCCATCTTCGGCGGGCTTCGGACGCCGGGAGGGGCGCTGAAAGGAGACCGACATGAACTTCGAGAAGTTCACCGAGCGCGCGCGCGGCTTCGTCCAGGCCGCGCAGACCATCGCGATCCGGGAGGGGCATCAGCGCCTCGTGCCCGAGCATCTGCTGAAGGCGCTGATGGACGACGATCAGGGCTTCGCCGACGGTCTGATCCGGAAGGCCGGGGGCGACCCGAAGGCGGTGCGCCAGCGCGCCGATCTCGCCGTCTCGAAGCAGCCGAAGGTCGAGGGGGGCGAGCTGCATCTCGACCAGGCGACGGCGCGGG
>DATFKM010000250.1:0-11528 GCA_035268645.1 Paracoccaceae bacterium
CGCCAATGGCTTGACGGCGCGCTTGGTCAGGTGCCGCCGAAATCGCTAACCGGCAAGGCGCTCGCCTACACGCACGCACAATGGCCGAGGTTGATCCGGGTGCTTGATGACGGGCGCATCGAGATCGACAACAACCGTTGCGAAAACGCAATTCGTCCGTTTGTGTTGGGAAGAAAAGCGTGGCTCTTCGCCGACACACCTGTCGGTGCGACAGCTTCCGTCCGCCTCTATAGCCTCATCGAAACTGCCAAGGCGAATGGACTGGAGCCCTACGCCTATCTCGCCCGCGTGTTCGCGGATCTGCCCGCGGCAAAAGAGGCACAAGACGATGAGGCAATCGAAGAACTTCTGCCCTGGAATGTCACCGCAACCGACGCATAGCGTCGGCTGCCACCGGCAGTGATGTCAATCCCGCCCACCATCACCGGGAGATTGAGCGCTTACCGAGAACGGGATCGCGTGAATGCTATCTGAATGCTAGCGCCCCAGAGCGCCAACGGACCACATTTGTAAGTCATTGATTTTATTGGCGCACCGGGGAAGATTCGAACTCCCGACCCCCAGATTCGTAGTCTGGTGCTCTATCCAGCTGAGCTACCGGTGCCGGCGCCAAGCCCGCTTCGGCCATGGCGCGAGCGGGGTTTAGCGGGCCGCACGGGTGGATGCAAGGGGTCAGCAGTCGGCCCATGCCGGCGCCTCGCCGGAGCAGGAGCGCGCCTCGAACACGGCCCGCGCGATCGCCCGCGCCAGGCAGTCGGCCGCCGCCGCGCCGAGGCGGGCCAGCGCCAAGGGCCGCGGGCCCGCCGCCTCGCGTCGGCCCGTCGCCAAGGCGAACACCGTGTCGCCGTCCATCGGCGTGTGCGCCGGACGCACCGCCCGGGCGATGCCGTCCTGCGCCGCGATCGCGAGGCGCAGGCACCCCGCCGCGTCGAGCGTCGCGTCCGTCGCCACAGCCGCGATCACCGTCGCGCCGCCCGGCCGCGCAGCGGCCCCGAGACGCGATTCGTCCGGCAGTGGCTCGGCCGCCCGGCCGGCCTCCGCCATGTCAGGGCGCAGCCCGCCGAACTCCGGGCGACCCGCGTGCTCCAGTTCGAACGGCCAGGCCCAGAACGCCCGCCCCCCCGGCATCACGACCGAACCGACGGGGTTCGCCGCAACCAGCGCGCCCACCGTCAGCGGCCCGCCGTCCGCCGCCGCCCCCGGCAGCACCAGCGAGGCCGAACCCAGCCCGCCCTTGAGCCGCCCGGCTCGCGCCCCGCGTCCCGCGCCATGCGAGCCGAGCGCGAAGCGCGCTCCCGCCGCCTCCAGCGCGGCGCGCGCCAGCGCGCGATGCGGCGGCCCCTCGGCGGCGAAGGCCGCCGCAAGATGGGGTCCCAGATCGTAGAGGATCGCCGCCGGGACGATCGGCACCGTCGGATGATCGGGAAACAGCGACACCCCCCGCCCGCGGCGCGAGAGCGCGTCCGCCACCGCGTCGGCCGCCCCGAGACCCAGCGCCGAGCCGCCCGAAAGCACCACCGCGTCGAGGGCTGCGACGCTCCCCTCCGGCCGCAGCGCTTCGGTCTCCCGCGTTCCCGGGCCGCCGCCGCGCACGTCCGCCGCAGCGGGAACCTGCCGGTCGGCCAGAAGCACGGTGACGCCGGTGCGCAGCGCGGAGTCCTCCGCCCCGCCGACGGAGAGCCCCGCGACGTCGGTGATCAGGTTCAGCGGGCCGGGGACGGGATCGGTCATGGCAGGCTCCGACAGGACGCGGGCCGGCATGGGGCGGCGGCCGGGCGCCGCCGTCAAGGCCGCTGATCGGACGCCTCACGCCCTCGTCCATCGAACCCAGAGCCCGCGTTCCGGACGATCGGGCCCCGGAGAGCCGCCCGTCGCGACCCTCGCTTCCCGCCCTCAGGAGGCCGCCGCGGGCCGGCGCCGCGGCAGGCGAAGCGCGAAGGTCGTCCCCTCGGTGGTCGAGCGCACCAGCTCCACCGCCCCGCCCTGCGCGCGCGCCAGCTCCGCCGCGATGGCGAGGCCGAGGCCGGCCCCCCCGGCCCGCGCCCCGCCCTTGAACGGCGTGAAGAGGTGCGCCTTCGCCCGCTCCGGCAGCCCCGGTCCCTCGTCGGACACGACGAGCGTCACCCAGCCGCCCTCGGCCTCCGCCGTGACGCGCACGGCGCCCGCGCGCCCGGCGCCCTCCATCGCCTGCCGGGCGTTGCGCGCGAGGTTGACCAGGATCCGCAGCAGATGTTCGGGATCGGCCACCAGCTCCATCTCCGGCGGCACGTCGGCCTCGAAGCGGACCATGCCCGGCGCCTCGCCGGCGAGGCGGTCGGCGAACACCGCGTCGCCCACCTCCTCGACGAGCGCCGGCAGCGCCACGGTGCGCGGCACCGGCGCCGGCTCCTCGACCCGGCCGAAGGAAAGCGTCGAGGCGCAGAGCGTCGCCGCCCTGTCCAGGGAACGGACGAGCTTCGGCCCCACCCGCGCCACCCTCGGATCGGCGCTGGCCGCGAGACTGTCGGCCAGCAGCTGCGCGGTCGAGAGCATGTTGCGCAGATCGTGGCTGACCTTGGCCAGCGCCTCGCCCAGCGCGGCGAGGCGGGCGCGTTGGCGCAGCGCCGCGCGGAGATCGGTCTGCAGACGGGCGAGCGCGCGCTCGGCGTCGGCGATCTCGGCGATGCCGGAGGCGGGCGCGATGTCCTGCGCGGGGTCCTCCGGGTTCTCGGCGAAGCGGCGCATGCTCTCGATCACCCGGCGCATCGGACGGACCAGGAAGCGCTGCAGCGACAGCGCGATCAGCGCCGAGGTGATCGCGGAGATCACCAGCCCGAGCCCGAGGATGCGCAGCCCGTAGGCCCGCATCGCCGCCTGCAGCGGCGCCTCGTCGATCACCGCCTCGATGGCCACGCCCCCGCCCTCGACCGGCTCGCCGATCACCCGGATCGCGCCGCCCGGCGGACGCAAAAGCGCGTCGATCGCGTCGAGGGTCAGCGTCGCCGGTCCGGCCTCCCGCAGATCGTAGGTCTCGCGCACCGGCGGCGGGGCCGGCGCGGCGAGGATCAGCTCCCGCACCGCGTCGCGCCGGAGCACGATGTTGCGCACCTCCGCCGTCTCCAGCAGCTCCGCGGCGAGGTCGGGCGTGATCATGTCGTCGGGCGCCGCCAGCAGCGCCAGAGCCGCGATCTGCGCGCGTTCCAGCCGCTCCATCAGGTAGCTCTCGCGGTAGCGCGCGACGGAAGGCACGAAGATCAGCACCTCCGCCACCATCACGAAGACCAGCGTCAGCAGCAGAAGCCGGCCGGAGAGGCTTCGGATCAGCATGAGGGCGCCTCGACGGGCCGGAGGACGGGCGAGTTGCCCGGATCGTAGCGGCGCGCCAAGAGGCGCGCCAGAGGCGGGCGCGGGAGACGGCGGCGTGCAGGATACGCGGGCGAACGCTTCCACGTGCGGGCCGCGACGCCGGAGCAGGCGGCCTTCTGGCGCGGCCTCGGGGTCGGCTGGGAGGACGAGACGCCGGCCTTCGTGCGCCGACGCGCCCGCCCCGGCACGGCCTTCGTCGACGTCGGGGCCTGGATCGGCCCGATCTCGCGCCTCGCGGCACGCCGCGGCGCCCGCGTCAGCGCGCTGGAACCGGACCCCCGCCGCCCGCGCCGCGCTGGAGGAGAACCTCGCGCGCAACGGCCTCGAGGCGACCATCCTGCCCGCCGCGCTGCACGCCGACGGCGGAGGTCCGGCGCTCTACGGCGGTCGCCTTGGGCTCGGCGCCTCGACGACCAGCGCCCTCGGCGTGAACCTGGGCGAGGCGGTGCACGTCCCCACCGTCACCGCCGCCGAGGTCGCCGCCCGCGCCGGCGAGGGGCCGGCGGCCGTCAAGGTCGACGTCGAGGGGCACGAATACGCCCTCGGCCCGGCCCTCGCGGCGCTGTGCGATGCGCTCGGCGGCGCGCCGATGCACCTCTCGCTGCATCCCCGTCGGCTCGCCAAGGCGCCGCGCCGACGCGATCCCTCTTCGCCCGTCGCCGGGCGACCGAAGCCACGGCACGCCTCCTCGCGGAGTTCGGGGACGCCGAGATCCGGCTCAGCGGCGAGGACTCCCTTCTCGACCCCGCCCGCATGCCCGGGCTCGCCGAACGCGACTTCGCCGTGGAGATCGGCTGACCGCTCAACCCAGCTTCGCCAGCAGGCGGACTGCGCGCTTCACCCAAGGGTTCTCGAACAGCCGCGGCTGGTAGTAGGCTCCCGCGGCCTGCCTGGAGATCTCGCCGAAGCTCGGATAGGGCGCGACCATGCCCGCCACCGTCCCGATCTTCACCTTCGCCGAGATCGCCAGCGCCCAGAGCGCGATCAGCTCCCCCGCCCGCGCCCCGACGATGGAGGCGCCGACGGGCCGGCCCTTGACCACGATCACCTTCGCGAGCCCCTCGGTCTCGCGCTCGGCCCGGGCGCGGTCGTTCTCGGCATAGGGGGCGCGGAGCACCTCGACCTTGTCGCCGTGCTCGGTGCGCGCCTCCCCCTCGGTCATGCCGACCTGCGCGATCTCGGGCTCGGTGTAGGTCACCCACGGCACCGCCCGCGTGTCCGCCTTCACCGGCAGCCGGAACAGGGCGGAGCGGATCACCAGCCCCGCGTGCCAGCCGGCGACATGGGTGAACTGCAGCCCGCCCGCCACGTCGCCGATGGCGTAGACCCGCCGGTTCGACGTCCTCAGTCCCTTGTCGACCTCGATCCCCGCCTTGGCGCGCGCGACCCCCGCGGCCTCCAGCCCGAGATCCTCGACGTTGGCCTTGCGCCCCGCGGCGACGAGCAGATGCGTCCCCTCCCAGCGCCGGCCGTCCTTGGACTCGAGCGCGACGCCGCCGCCGACGGTCGTCTCGGCCTTGGCCACCGGCGCGCCCTCGACGATCTCCACGCCCTCGGCGCGGAGCCGCGCCACCGCGATCTCGGCGATCTCCGGATCGTCGCGGCCCAGCACGCGCGAGCCCTCGATCACCACGACCTCGCAGCCGAGCCGGCGATGCGCCTGCGCCATCTCCATGCCGATCGGCCCGCCGCCCAGGACCAGCAGCCGCGCAGGACGCTCGCGCAGCGCGAACACCGTCTCGTTGGTGAGGTAGGGCACGCCCTCCAGCCCCGGGATCGGCGGCGCCGCGGGGCGCGAGCCGGTGGCGATCACGAAGCGCCGCGCCTCGATCCGCCGCCCTCCGGCCTCCACCGCGTCGCGGGCCGTGAAGCGTGCGTGAGCGCGGATCACCGTCACGCCCAGCCCCTCGAACCGCTCCTGGGAATCATGCGGCGCGATCCCCGCGATGACCGCCTCGACGTGATCCTTGACGGCGGCGAAATCCACCTGCGGGCTGACCGCGGCGACGCCGAACGGCTCGGCGTCGCGCATCGCCTGCGCGTGCTTGCCGGCCGCGATCATAGCCTTGGAGGGCACGCAGCCGTAATTGAGGCAGTCGCCTCCCATCTTCCCGGCCTCGATCAGCACCACCGACGCGCCCATCCGCACCGCCCCCGCGGCCACCGAGAGACCCCCGGATCCCGCGCCGATCACGCAGATGTCGGGCCTCAGCGTCTCCGCCGTCGCGCTTGCGTCCTTCGGGCTCATGCAGCGTCCTCCTTCGCCTTGCCGGGTCGCTCGCCCGCCGCCGCACCGGGCCGCCGCCGCAGCGCCTTCACGATCATCGGAAGCGCCGCAAGGGCGCAGAGACCGAGCAGCGGCCCCAGCACGTGCGGCTCGAAGATGATGCCGAGATCCGGCGTGTCGCCGCGTTCGAACACCTCGCCGAGGCCCGCGCCGACCCAAGTGTAGACGACCGTCCCGGGCATGATGCCGAAGAAGGTCGTCAGAACGTAGTTGCGCAGCCGGACGCCGAGGAACGCCGGCGCGAGATTGGCCACGAAGAACGGCATCACCGGAACCAGCCGGATCAGCAGCAGGAACCAGACCTCGTTCTCCGCGACGCCCCTGCGGAAGCGCGCCATCGCCCCGCCCCGCCCCTCGAGCGCCTTCGCGAGCCGGTCGCCGAGCGAGGTCTTGGCGGCGAGGAAGATCAGCGTCGCGCCCGCGGTGGCGCTCGTCAGCACCATCAGCGCCCCGGGCCAGAGGCCGAACAGGAACCCCCCCGTCAGCGTCATCGCCAGCGCGCCCGGCAACGAGAAGGCGACGACCGCGACGTAGGCCAGCATGTAGGCGGCCGCGAGCAGCGCGTAGGACGCGTTCCGCCACGCGATCAGCGCCTCGCGGTTCTCGCGCAGCGTCTCGAAGGAGAGCCGGTCGCCCAGCAGCCACCAGCCCAGCGCCGCGCCGGTCGCCACCACGATCAGCGGCGCCAGCCGCCGCGCCGCCGAGCGCTGCGGCGCCGTCGGCGCCAGCGGATCGGGCGGCGCCCCCTCGGGGCGGGTCTCGTCGGTCATGGCGCGCTCCTTCGCGGCTCGGGCTGCGGCGTCCGTGCAGACCCGATATGCCGCCCGCGGCGGCGCCACGGAAACCCCGATCACGCCGCCTTGATGCCGCGGCATCGACCGGCGCCGCCGATCGCGCCCCGGTCGCGGCGCCGCGCACGCCCGATCGTTTCAGTCCGACGATGGCCCCATCCGACCCACCGCCGAGAGCATGCCGACCTTACGTCGATCCGCGCGCCGCGGCGCCGCGGACGGCCGAGGAGCGCGTGCCATGCAGCGCATCCATTTCGAGGACCTGCACGAAGGCGACGTCCTCCGGGGCGACGCGGTGCTCGCCGATCAGGAGGAGACGATGGCCTGCGACCGCCTCAACGACCCTTGGCCGACCCATGTCCACGAGGCCTTCGCCGCCCGCTCCCCCTTCGGCGGAGTCATCGCCAGCGGCGGCTCCACCGTCACGCTGACGTATCGCTCGCCGATCGGCCTCTTCGACACGCCCGAGCGGCGCTGGGAGTTCCTCGGCGGCCTCGACTGGGAGGTCCGCTTCGCCAAGCCCGTCCGCCCGGGAGGCCGGCTGCGCGCCCGGCTCACCATCCTCGAGACGCGCCCCTCCAGCCGCCCCGGCCGCGGCGTGGTCCGGGATCTCACCGAGATGACCGACCAGGACGGCGACGCCGCCCTCTCGGTCGAGGTGGTGTTCCTCCTCGCCACCCGGCCGGACGGTGACCCTCCGGCCCGCCCCGCCGCTTGACGCCGCCCCGCCCGGCGCGTATCCGACGCGCCTGCAATTTCGGAACGGGCGTGCGGGGTTTCGGCGCGCCGGGCGGAGCGACGCCGCCGCCCCCGACGCGAGGAGACGACGACATGAAGCGCACCTTCCAGCCGAGCAATCTCGTCCGCAAGCGCCGCCACGGGTTCCGCGCCCGCATGGCGACCAAGAACGGCCGCAAGATCATCAACCGCCGCCGGCGCGAGGGCCGCAAGCGGCTCAGCGCCTGAGGCGAGGGGCCGGGACCATGCCCCGGCCCGCCGCCGCGCGCCCCGAGGCGACGCCCGACCCGGGCGGGCCCCGCGCGATGCCCGAAGCGACTCCGCCGGCCGAGACCGGCGAGGGCCGGGCGGCCGACGCGGCGCCGGACCTTTCCGCCTGTTCCGAGGGGGGGCGTGCGCCGCTCGGGGGGATCGACCCCCCTCGCGCCGCCTCGGCGCCGGGGGCGCCTCCCGCCGGCGGCGACCGCTCCGAGTCGGGGCCTGACGCTTCGCCGTCCATCGAGGGCGACGGCTCCGCATCGGCCCCGGCCCCCCCGATTGAGGCGTCCACGGCGCCACGCCCCGACGGCGACGCCCCCCCCTCCGATCCGAGCGACGCCGCCCGCCCCCCCCGCATCGGCGTCCTCAAGAAGCGCCGCGAGTTCCTCGCCGCCGCCTCGGCGCTCCGGCGCAACCTGACCGGCCTCAACCTTCAGGCCCGCCGCCGCCGTCCGGAGGAGCCGGCCGAGGCGCCGATCCGCGTCGGATTCACCTGCTCCAAGAAGGTCGGCAACGCCGTCGCCCGCAACCGCGCCAAGCGGCGCCTCCGCGCCGCCGCGGCCGAGGCCCTGCCCCGCCACGGCCGCCCCGGCTGGGACTACGTCCTCATCGGCAAGCGGGGCGCGACGGCGGAGCGCGACTTCCGCGCCCTCGTCGCCGATCTCGAAGCCGGCCTCGCCGAGTTGCACGCCAAGGCCGGCGACCGCCGCGCCACGGGCGCCCCGGTCCCCCGCAAGGCCGGCCGCGGCCGCGGCCAGGACCGCAAGGCGGAGACGAGAGGCGCGGCTTCCCGCGACGCCCCCGCGACCGCCGACCGGCCCGGCGCGGCGACGGGGAAAGGCGCGGCGCCCCGAGACGCCGCCTCCGCCAACCCCCACCGCGACAGCGCCGCGAAAGCGCGCTCGACGCCCGAGACCGCCGCCCCGGGCGGCAAGGCGACGGACGGCGAGACATGAGCCCGCTCGCCCGCCTCGTCGCCCTGCCCGTCCACGCCTACCGGCTGGTCCTCTCGCCCTGGCTCGGCTCGAACTGCCGCTTCCAGCCCACATGCTCGGCTTACGCGCTGGAGGCGCTGGAGACCCACGGCGCGCTCCGCGGCGGCTGGCTGGCGCTGCGCCGCATCGCCCGCTGCCACCCGCTCGGCGGCGACGGTTTCGACCCGGTTCCCCCGCGCGAGGACCGCTGATCGCGGGCCGGCAGGCGGCTTGGGACCACGTCGAGACCTCCGGCGCCGGCGGCCCACGCGACGACCCGACGCCGGCCGGAGCGACGTAGGGCTGCCGAGCGACCGTCGCGGCGGGCTTGCACGACTCTCTCCGAGACCCTACGCCGCAGGGGCCATGTTCGACGACGCCGAAGATCTTCCGCCGCTGCTCGCCGGGGCGCCCGCCTCGACGGAGTTCGGCAAGCTCCGCAAGCGCCTCCTGCGCGAGACGCGCGAGGCGATCGAGACCTATGCGATGGCGAATCCGGGGGAGCGCTGGCTGGTCTGCCTCTCCGGAGGCAAGGACAGCTGGACCCTGCTCGCCGTGCTGATCGAACTCGAATGGCGCGGCCTGCTGCCGGTCGAGCTGCTCGCCTGCAATCTCGACCAGGGCCAGCCCGGCTTCCCCTCCACGGTCCTCCCCGAGGCGCTGGCCCGCTACGGCGTCCCCCACCGCATCGAACACCGCGACACCTACTCGATCGTCACCGAGAAGGTGCCGGAGACCCGCACCTACTGCGCCCTCTGCTCGCGCCTGCGCCGCGGCAACCTCTACCGCATCGCGCGGGAGGAGGGCTGCGCCGCCATCGCCCTCGGCCACCACCGCGACGACCTCCTCGAGACGTTCATGATGAACCTCTTCCACGGCGGCCGCCTCGCGACGATGCCCCCGCACCTGACCAACGACGAGGGCGACGTCCGCGTCGTCCGCCCCCTCGCCCGCGTGGCGGAGGCCGACTGCGCCCGCTTCGCCAAGGGCATGGGATACCCGATCATTCCCTGCGATCTCTGCGGCAGCCAGGACGGCCTGCAGCGCATGCAGGTCAAGGCGATGCTCGACGAATGGGAGCGGCGCTCACCCGGCCGGCGTGCGACGATGTTCCGGGCGCTCGCCAATCTCCGCCCGTCCCACCTCGCGGATCCCTCCGCCTTCGACTTCGCCGCGCTGACGGCCCCGCCGCCGGACCCCGCATGACCCTCGGTCTGCTCGAGACCTGCCTCTACGCGGCGGATCTCGACGCCGCCGAGCGCTTCTACGTCCGCGTCCTCGGCCTGGAGACCGCGCTCCGCGAGGAAGGCCGCCACGTCTTCCTCCGCGCGGAGGGCTCCATGCTCCTCGTCTTCGATCCCGCCGGCAGCGAGACCCCTCCGCCCGAGGGCGCCATCCCGGTGCCCCCGCACGGGGCCCGCGGCCCCGGCCACGCCTGCTTCGCCGCGGGCGCCGAGGGGATCGAGGGCTGGCGCCGCCGCCTCCAGGCCGCCGGCGTCGGGATCGAACGGGAGGTGACCTGGCCGCACGGGCCCGTCTCCCTCTACTTCCGCGATCCGGCCGGCAACTCGCTGGAGATCGCCGAGCGCGCCCTCTGGGGGTTCGATACGCCCTGAAACGCGCAACGCCCCGGCCGCGGGGCGCGGCCGGGGCGTCGCACGAGGCCGAAGGGACGGACCGGTCAGGCCGCGTCCTTCGCCTGCTTCATCGTGGTGTCGGTCTGCGGGAAGTGCCCGTCGCCGTCCGAGGCGAGCGCGGAGCGGGGGATGTCGCCATCCTCCTTCATCTCCCGGGTCTTCCACGCGCCGCGCCAGGCGGCGACCAGCAACGCCCCGAGCGTGAACATCGCGAGCATCGGAACGAAGAATTCGAGCGTCGTCTCGAGCATCATGGACCTCCTTTCGTTGGTCTCACCCGAGGCTACGCACGACCTCCGCGGGGCGGATGACCCTCTGCGTCAGGACGCCGCACGTCGTCCCCCGGTCCGACCGGTGATCCGGGCATGCGCGGCCGGCAGCGCCATCGTCCCCCGGACGATCGCCGCGAGCGTGCCGAACGCGGTCGGCGCCCCGATCCCGCTCACGGCGTCCCGCCGATCACCAGCCGCTCCGCCTCCGCCTTCAGGCGCTCCGGCAGCGGCGTCGGGCGCCGCTCCGGGTTCACGCAATAGACGTGCACGTAGCGGCAGACCGCGCAGGCCGGCGCCCCGTCCCCCGCGAACATCGCGAGGCCGTAGGTCAGCGAGGTCCGCCCGATGCGGTCGATCCGCATCCCCACCTCGACCGGCGCGGGCCACTTCACCTCCGCCAGAAACGTGCACTGGGTGTCCGCGACGATGCCGACCACCGGCCCGTTCGGCAGTTCCAGCCCGCAGCGCTCCAACAGCCAGAGGTTCACGGCGCTGTCGAAATACTCGTAATAGACCGCGTTGTTCAGATGCAGATACTGGTCGTTGTCGCGAAGCCGCGTCGTCATCGGCGTGAACCGGACGTAGGCGTCCCGCGACGGTCTCTCCTGCGGCATCGGCGGCGGCCTCCCCTGACCCTCGGCGCGCGGAGATTGGCCGCGCCGGCGGCGAAGGGCAAGCGCCCGGCGCCTTCCCCGCCGCGCCCGGCCGGGCTAAGCCTCGCCCCGCGCCCGCCGTCCGCCGCCGGAGACCCGCCATGCCCCCCGCCCGCCCCTATCGCGGCGTCCTCTTCGACAAGGACGGCACCCTCATCGACTTCGAGGCGACGTGGCGGGGCTTCGTCGACGAGGTGCTGGACGCCCTCGCGCCGGGCGATCCGGCGCTGCGCGGGCGCCTCGCCGAGGTCGCGGGGATCGACGCCGACGGCCGCTTCCGCCCCGGTTCGCCCATCGTCGCCGGCTCCACCGCCGAGGTCGCGACGCTCTGGGCGCCGCTTCTGCCGGGCTGGACCGTCGAGACGCTGGAGCGCGAGGCCGACCGGCGGGCGCGGGAGGCCGCCGGCCGCGGCCCCGCCCCCGCGACGCGGGACATTGCGGGACTGCTGGATCGGCTGCGCGCGCGGAAGCTGACGCTCGGCGTGGCGACGCACGATTCGGAAGGGGCGGCGCACGCCCACCTCGCCGCCTTGGGCGTCGCCGACCGCTTCGGCTTCGTCGCCGGCTACGACA
>DATFKM010000251.1:0-3592 GCA_035268645.1 Paracoccaceae bacterium
GGCGTCAGCATCAGCGCCCCCGCGCCCACGATCAGCGCGCCGTGCGCGATCGGGCCGCGCGGGTCCTCGCCGCGGTCCATCCGCGCCTGCAGCTCGTTCAGCACGCCGCGCCCCTGCGCGCGCAGCAGCGCCGCGCCCAGGATCGCCGTCCCCACGACCACCGCCAGCGTCGGCCACAGCCCGATCCAGCCGCCGACCTCGATGAACAGGGCGATCTCGACGATCGGCACGACGACGAGCAGCACGAAAAGCCACATGGCGCGACTCCTTTCCCGGCGCCGCATCGGCGCTCCCGAGGGCAGGAACGACACCCGCCCCGCGGCGCTCCGCCGCGAGGTTGGACACGCCGTCCCGAGCCCCTTACATAGGCGGTGGTCGCCTCGGCCGCCAAGGCGGGCGCCGGACGGCGCGGAACGCGCGCCGGACCGGGCGGCGACGGCGCAGCGCGGGACCGAACCATGATCGAACTCATCATCCTCGCCGCCATCGCGGTGTTCGTGCTGATGCGGCTGAAGGGCGTCCTCGGCACGCGCACCGGATTCGAGCGGCCCAACCGACCGACGGTCGAGCCCGTGCCCGAACATCGCCGCCGCGAGCGCGATTTCGAGGTCATCCGGGGCGGCGCCGACCTCGACGAGGACATCGCGAGGGTGGCCGACGCCGACTCGGAGACCGCCGCGGCGCTCCGCCGCATGGCCGCCGCCGAGCCCGGCTTCTCCCCGAGCGAATTCGTCGAGGGCGCGAAGCAGGCCTACGAGATGATCCTGATGGCCTTCGAGACGGGCGACCGCAAGACCCTCCGCGACCTTCTGTCCGACGAGGTCTACGAAAGCTTCGCCGCCGCCATCGACGAGCGCGAGCGCGAGGGCCTGACGGTCGAGGCGCGCTTCATCGGCGTGAAGGACGCCAAGGTGTTCTCCGCGATCTACACCGAGGAGACGCGCGAGGCCGACATCGAGGTCCGCTTCATCGGAGAGCTCATCTCCGTGGTGCGAAACGTCGAGCACGAGATCGTGGAGGGCGACCCGAACGAGGTCCGCCGCCAGACCGACCTCTGGACCTTCACGCGCCGCATGGGCGCCGACGATCCGAACTGGGTCCTCACCGCCACCGGCGGCTGAGCGCGCGCGACCCGTGCCGCCATGAGCTCCCGCGCCAAGGGTCCGCGCCTCAGCGCCGCCGACCGGGAGCTGTTCGCGCGCGTGGTGCGGGACGTGCGCCCCCTTCACGACAAGCCCGGGCCCCCGGCTCGGGCCGTGACGGCGCAGGAACCTCTCCGCGCCGCCACGGCCCCGCCGCCCGAGCCTCCGCCACGGCGCGCCGCGCCGGCGCCCGAGCCCGCGCCGCCCGCCGCCCGCCGCAGCCTCCGTCCCGCCGGGCGCGCACAGCCGCCCGTCGCGCACCGCCCGGCGCCACCCCTGCTCGACGACCTGAACCCGGCGGCGGGGCTGGATGCGCGCACCGCCGCGCGGCTCCGCCGCGGCCGTCTGCAGCCCGACGCGCGAATCGACCTGCACGGCATGACGGCCGAGCGCGCGCACGCCGCGCTCAACGGCTTCATCGCGGAAAGCCGCCGCCAAGGCCTCCGCCGCGTCCTCGTGATCACCGGCAAGGGCGGCCGCCGCCCGGCCGAAGACGCCCCCTACATGCCGGAGCGCACCGGCGTCCTGCGCCACGCCGTGCCGCAATGGCTGCGTACGCCGCCCCTCGCCGGCCTCGTCACCGGCGTCTACGCCGCCCACCGCACGCAGGGCGGCGAGGGCGCGCTCCTGGTCTATCTCCGCAAGTCGCGCTGAGGCCGGCCGCGCCGCGCTCAGGTCAGCCCGAGCACGTCCAGCATACCGTATTCCCCGGGCTTTCGCTCCTGCCCCCAGATCGCCGCCGCCACCGCGCCGCGGGCGAAGATCATGCGGTCCGTGGCGACGTGCTTCAGGGTCACGCGCTCCCCGGTCCCGGCGAAGATCGCCTCGTGCTCGCCCACCACGTCGCCGCCGCGCAGCGCCGCGAAGCCGATGGCGCCGTCCTCCCGCGCGCCGACGTGTCCCTCGCGCGCGGGGCTCCGAACGTCCTCCAGCGCCACGCCTCGGCCGCGCGCCGCCGCCTCGCCCAGCATCAGCGCGGTGCCGGAGGGGGCGTCGACCTTGTGCCGGTGGTGCATCTCCACGATCTCGACGTCGAAGCCCGGCAGCGCCTTCGCGACCCGCTCGCACAGCACCGTCAGCAGGTTGACGCCGAGGCTCATGTTGCCCGCCCTCACGATCACCGCATGCCGGGCGGCGGCGGCGAGCCGGTCGAGGTCGTCGCCCTCGAGCCCGGTGGTGCCGATCACATGCACCAGCCGCGCCTGCGCCGCGAGATCGGCGTGCCGGCAGGTCGCCGCCGGCGCCGTGAAATCCAGCACGGCGCGGCTCCGCGCGAAGGCCTCCAGCGGATCGGCCTCGACCGTAACGCCGGAGGCGGCGCCCCCGAGCGCCTCGCCCAGATCCGACCCGATCCAGTCGTGACCCGGCGCCTCGGTCGCGCCCACGAGTTCGGTCTCCGGATTCTCCTCCACCGCCCGCACCAGCATCCGCCCCATGCGGCCCGAGACTCCGACGATCGTGACGGGAACGCCCATGACGCCCTCCTGCTGCTGCCCGTCCCGGAAATCCCATGCCGCGCCGCCCCGGGCAAGCCCGCTCCTCGGCGGGCGTGCGCGCCTCGGGGGGATCGACCCCCCTCGGCGCGCCGAGGCGCGTTCCGCGCCTCGCGCCCCGCTGCGGACGCAGGCGCTTGAAGCCGCGCGCGCCGGGTGTTTCACTCCCGCCCGACCGCGCGGGCATGGGGATGCGAGATGACGGATGAGGAACGCGCTCTCGTCGCCGCGGTCGAGGCCCGCCGCGGGGCGCTGACCGAACTGACGCAGGCCCTCGTGCGCATCCCCTCGGTCAACCCGCCGGGCGCCGGCAACGCCGACTGCGCCGCGCTGATCGCCGAATTCCTCGCCCCCCACGGCTTCGCCGCCGAGACCCTCCGCGCCGCCGGAGCCCCCGCCGATTCCGACGACCATCCCCGCACCAACGTGATCGCGCGACGCGACGGCGACGGGGCCGGCCCCTGCGTCCACTTCAACTCCCATTACGACGTCGTCCCGCCCGGCGAGGGTTGGAGCGTCGATCCCTGGGGCGGCGCGCTGATCGACGGCAAGATCTACGGCCGCGGCGCGTGCGACATGAAGGGCGGCCTCGCCGCCTCCATGATCGCCTGCGCCGTCCTCGCCGACCGAGGCGGCTGGCCGGGCCGGCTCGAGCTTTCGGGCGTCGCGGACGAGGAGACCGGCGGCTTCGGCGGGGCGCGGTGGCTCGCCGAGAACGGGCACTTCGCCGCCGGCCGGCAGGACCACGTCATCATCCCCGAGCCGTTCTCGCCGCACCGCATCTGCGTCGGCCACCGCGGCGTCTGGTGGGGCGAGATCGAGACCTTCGGGCGCGTCGGACACGGCTCCATGCCCTTCCTCGGCGACTGCGCCGTCCGCCACATGGGCGCGGTCCTGCACGCGCTCGAAACGGCCTACATTCCCGCCCTCGCCGCGCGCATCACCGACGCCCCGGTG
>DATFKM010000252.1:0-12931 GCA_035268645.1 Paracoccaceae bacterium
CCGAGAGGCTCTCGGGCTCGACGCCGAAGGCCTTGATCGCCTCGGTCGGGTCGCGCTCGATCTCCCGGCCGCGGGAGCGGGCCTCGGCGGCGTCGAAGCCGGTGTCGACGAGGATGCGCCGGCCGGTCTCGGGCTGCACCAGCATCCAGACGAAGAACTCGATGGGCATGGGCGCGGCGTGGTCGTCGTCCATGATGAAGTTGTCGACGCGCCGGCGCTTCGGGTTCGCCGCGTATCTGAGGCTGTAGACCTCCCAGAGATCGTCCATCCGTCTCCTCCCCTGCTCTTGCGCGCGAGCCTACGGCGCGCGAGCGCGGGGGGGAAGGGCGCTCGGAGGGGCGGCGGGCCGTCCCGCATTCGTGCCGCCGTGGTGCGGCGGACGTGCGGACTTCGTACGCCAAACGTACCGACGATGTCGGCCTTTCGTCGGCCTTCGATGCGCCCTGCGTCGGCCTTCGGTCCGCCCTCGGTCGGTCTTTCGTGCGGCCCGCGTCGGGCTTCGGCGCCGACGCGGTCGGACCCGGCCTTCGGGTCGGAGGGGATCCGGGGCCGGGGGCCGCGGCAGGGTGGGGGGCGCAGGGTTGAGATCCGGTGAACGGCGGATTGCCTCGGCGAAGCGCGCATGGCCTTCTCGGGCCCGCGAGGGGCGAGGGAGGAACGGCCATGACGGAATTCGCGATCGCGGTGTTCGAGGGCGACGGCATCGGGCCCGAGGTGACGGCGCCGACGCTGGAGATCCTGGAGGCGCTCGGGCGCGCGCACGACATCGACTTCCTCTGGCGCAAGCTGCCGGCGGGGGCGGGATGCTACCTCGAGACGGGCGAGGCGCTGCCGCCGGCCTCGGTGCAGGCGGCGCGGGAGGCGGACGCGATCCTGCTCGGCGCCTGCGGGCTGCCCGGGGTGCGCTACGAGGACGGCACCGAGATCGTGCCGCAGATCACGCTGCGCATCGAGCTCGGCCTCTACGCCGGGGTGCGGCCGGTCTTCGTGCCCGAGGGCTGGCCGAGCCCGCTGAAGGCGCCCGGTCCGGTCGACTTCGTGCTGATCCGCGAATCGACCGAGGGGCTCTTTCACACCATGGGCCGAGGCCTGGTGGAGCCCGACCGCGCCGAGGAGACGCTGCGCATCACCCGCGCGACCACGGCCAAGGTCTCGGCCTTCGCCTTCCGCCTCGCCGCGAAGCGCAAGGCCGAGGGGCGCGGGCCGGGCCGCGTGATGTGCATCGACAAGGCCAACGTGTTCCGCGCCTTCGCCTTCATGCGCGAGGTGTTCATGGCCGAGGCGGAGGCCTGGCCCGAGCTGGAGGCCGAGGCCGGCTACGTCGACGCCATGGCGCTGCGCATGGTGACCGCGCCCGGAAGCTTCGACGTGATGCTCACCGAGAACATGTTCGGCGACATCCTCTCCGATCTCGGCGCGGGGCTGATGGGCGGGCTCGGCGTCGCGCCCTCGGCCGACATCGGAGACGCGCACGCGGTGTTCCAGCCCTGCCACGGCACGGCGCCGGACATCATGGGCAAGGGGCTGGCGAACCCGGTGGCGATGATCCTCTCGGGCGCGATGATGCTGGACTGGCTGGCCGACACGCGGGGCGTCGCCGCCTGCGCCGAGGCCGGCACGCGGCTGCGCGAGGCGACGCTGGCGGCGGTGATCTCGGGCGAGGCGCGGACGGCCGATCTCGGCGGGAGCGCGGGCACGGAGGCGGCGGCGGCGGCGGTGCGGGCGAGGCTCGGCCTCTGAGGACCGCGTCGGGCCGGGCCGGAACGCGCTCCGCCGGCGCGGCGGCGGCCCGGCGCGCGACGGGACCTCGCAGGGGCCGCCGAGGGAGGGAGGCGGCGCCCCGGATCGCCGCGGAACGCGGCGCTCCGGGGGCATGGCGTGCCGCCGCGCGTCCCGCGCGGCGGCGCCGTCAGGTTCGGAGGTTCGCCGCGTGAACCGGCGGGCGGCGGGAGGCCCAGGGCATGGCCTGCTCCAGCTCGGCCGAGAGAGCCATCAGCTCCAGGTCGCGCCCGAAGGGCATGGCGACGTGGACGCCGATCGGCAGTCCGTGGTCGTTCCAGAAAAGCGGAAGCGACGCCGCGGGTTGACCGGAGGCGTTGAAGGCCGCTGTGAAGGGCGAATAGGCGTAGACCCCCTTCGGGCCGAGGCGATAGTCCATGAAGTCCTCGGTGACGTGGGCGAAGCGGCCGACTTCGGCCGGGGGTTCGGCCAGCGTCGCGGTGACGATCGCGTCGAAGGGCTGCATCCAGCGCGCCATGTCGCGGCCGTAGGCGTGCAGGCGCGCGATCTCGACGAAGGCGTCGCCGCCGGAGATCCCCTCGGCCACGGCGAGGGCGCCGCGGGCGACGGACTCGATCGGCGCCTCCTCGAGCGGGATGCCCTTGGCGGCGCAGAGGCTGCGGATGCCCTCGGCGGTGCCGCAGGCGATCATGTTGGCGACGCCGACGGTGACGCCGTCGGTGTCGGCGTCGGGCAGGGGCGCCGCCTCGACGCGGTGGCCGAGCGCCTCCAGCGTCTTCATCGCGGCCTCCACCGCGGCGCGGTTGTCGGCGTGGATCGGCAGGCCGGTGAGGGTGGTCGTGAGGAACCCGATGCGCAGGCGCCGGGGCGGCGCCTTGATCGCGTCCGAGAAGCTCCCGCCCAGTTCGGGCGCGGCGTAGGGGGCGCCGAGATCGGCGCCGGCGGTCGCGTCGAGCAGCGCCGCCTGGTCGCGCACCGTGCGCGAGACGAAACCGGACGTGGCGAGGCCGCCCCAGCCTTCGCCCTTGAGCGGGCCGTTCGGCATCAGCCCGCGGGTCGGCTTGACGCCGAAGAGGCCGCAGGAGGCGGCGGGGATGCGGATCGAGCCCGCCCCGTCCGAGGCGTGGGCGGCGGGCAGGATGCCGGCCGCGACCGCGGCGCCGGAGCCGCCGGAGGAGCCGCCCGAGGTGCGCTCGAGGTTCCAGGGGTTGCGGGTCGGGCCGCCGTAGACCGCGGCCTCCGTCGCCGGGCCGATGCCGAATTCGGGGGAGGTGGTGCGCCCGAAGGTCACGAGGCCGGCGGCGCGGCAGCGCTCGTGGAAATGCGAATCGGCGGGGGCGGTGGTCTCGGCCGCGAGGCGGGAGCCGGAGTTGGAGGGGAAGTCGACCGCCTCGGCGCCGAGATCCTTCAGAAGGAACGGGACGCCCTTGAGCGGGCCGTCGGGCAGGCCCGCCGCGACATGGCCGCGGGCGGTGTCGGGGCGCATGAGGGTCAGGGCGTTGAGCTTGGGGTTCAGCGCCTCCGCCCGGCCGAGCGCCTCCTCGAGGAGTTCGGCCGGGGTGACCTCGCCCGTGGCGACGAGCGCGGCGAGGCCGAGGGCGTCATGCGAGTCGTAGGCGTCTGCGATGGACATGGGCGGGCGTCCTCCTTCACTTTGCGGCGTCAGCATGGACCGCGGCGCGAGCGGGCGCCAGAGGTCGAAAAGCCCTGCGGGACAGGGCGTTATGGGAGGAAGCGGCGATGAACCGTGTGGATCTGGAGGGCCGCGTCGCGGCGGTGACGGGCGGCGCGCAGGGGATCGGGCGCGCGGTGGCGGAGCGCTTGGTCGCCTCCGGCGCGACGGTCGTGATCTGGGACCGCGACGCGGCCCTGGCCGAGGAGACGGCGGGCGCGATCGGGGCGGAGGCGGTGGCGGTCGACATGACCGACCTCGCCTCGGTCGAGGCGGCCGAGCGCGAGACGACGGCGCGGCACGGCCGGCTCGACGTGCTGGTGAACAACGCCGGCATCGCGGGGCCGAACGTTCCGCTGGCGGACTATCCGACCGACGCCTGGGCGGCGGTGATGCGGCTCAACGTCGACGGCGTCTTCCACGGCTGCCGCGCGGTCGTGCCGGGGATGGTGGAGCGCGGCTACGGGCGCATCGTCAACGTCGCGAGCGTGGCGGGCAAGGAGGGCAATCCGAACGCGAGCGCCTATTCGGCGTCGAAGGCGGCGGTGATCGCGATCACCAAGTCGCTCGGCAAGGAGCTGGCGGGCCACGACATCGGCGTCAACTGCGTGACGCCGGCGGCGGCGCGCACGGCGATCTTCGACCAGATGACCGAGGCGCACATCCAGTTCATGCTCTCCAAGATCCCCCGGGGGCGCTTCGTGGAGGTGGGCGAGGTGGCGGGCATGGTCGCCTGGCTCGCCTCCGAGGAGATGCGCTTCGCGACCGGCGCGGTGTTCGACGTCTCCGGCGGGCGCGCGACCTACTGAACGCTCAGCGTTCGGTGATCCGGACGTCGTCGATGCGGAACACGGCGGGCGACCGGCCGCCGCCCTCGTCGGCGAAGGTGAGCTGGAGGTATGGGCGGTCGTCGGCGGGGCCGAGCGGAGCGCCGAGGGCGAGACCGGCGAGCGCGTCGGAGCGGTCCTTCGGGTCCGTCGGGCGGTGGTCCGTGTTGATCACCGCGACGTCGTAGGTTCCGGCGTCCACGTCGAGGTCGATGGAGACCTCGAGGACGTCGCCGGTCGCGTAGGCGACGTCGAGGATCTTCGGATTCTCGCCGTCGAGGGCGCGGACGTCGCCGTTCTCGAGGCGGACTTCGGCGAGGACGGCGCCGATGGCGGGATTGGGCACGGGCGTCTTGCGCACTTCGGCGAGCATCGGGTCGGGGCCGAGGACGAAGGCTTCGGCGGCGAAGACGTAGCCGTAGCCCGAGGCGTCGCCGATCTTGCCCGGAACGGGCACGGCCGCATATGTGAGGATGTCCGGATCCGGGCCGACGCGGGCGAGCGTCAGGCCCTGACCCGTCCCGAAAGGTCCGATGCCGTATTCGGAGGCGGTGCGGTTCTCGTCGCCCCTCGGCGGGCCCGGGGAGGGGCCGTTCGGCGCGACTCCGCGGCCGTAGCTCTCGAAATCCTCCTGGTGGACGACGTCGGCGCCGCATCCGGCGAGGGCGAGTGCGAGGGCGGGCGCGGCCGTGCGCGCGAGGGGTCTGCGGCGGGTCATGGTCCCTCCCGGGGCTCTGCGGGTCGGGACATGAACGCGATGCGCCGGGCGGCGTTCCGGCGCGCGGCCCGCCTCCCTCTCCGAGCGCCCGTCGAAGGGCGCCCGCCGGGCCCCTCGGGGCACGGCCGGCGGGGCGAGCGGGGGGCTCGGCCCCCCCGAGCTCCGCCGTCGCCCCCCGAGGACGAAACGTCAGACGTTCGACCAGCCGCCGTCGATGACGTGGGCGACGCCGGTGACGAAGGCGCTCTCGTTCGAGGCGAGATAGACGGCCAGCGCCGCGATCTCCTCCGGCGTCGCGATGCGCCCCATCGGCTGGCGCGCGACGAAGGCGGCGCGGGCCTTGTCGTAGTCGCCGAGGGCGTGCAGGCGCGCCTCGAGGCTCGGGCTCTCCACGGTGCCGGGGCAGATCGCGTTGCAGCGGATGCCCTGGGCGACGTAATCGGCCGCGACGGCCTTGGTCAGGCCGATCACCGCCGCCTTGGTGGCGCCGTAGAGCGCGCGGTTCGGCGCCGCGATGATCGAACCCACCGCGCTCGCCACGTTGACGACCGAGCCGCCGCCGCGCTCGATCATGCCCGGCAGGGCCGCCGTCAGCATCCGGTGCAGCGACTTCACGTTGAGGTCGAAGGAGAAGTCCCAGGCCTCGTCCGAGGTCTCGAGGATCGTGCCCTGGTGGACGTAGCCGGCGCAGTTCATCAGCACGTCGATCCCGCCCGCGCGGGCGACGCCGGCGGCGACCGAGGAGGCGTCGCGCACGTCGAGCGCGTAGGTCTCGAACGCCGTGGCGCCGAGGGCCTCGGCCTCCTTCGCGAGCGAGGCGAGCGCGCCCTCGTCGACGTCCGTGGCCGCGACCGCGGCGCCTTCGCGCGCGAAGGCCAGCGCCGTGGCGCGGCCGATTCCCGCGCCCGTCGCGGTGACGAGCGCGCGTCTGCCTTCGAGTCTCATGCCGATCTCCCTTCCTTGGTTTCGGTCCCGCGTCCGACGCTCAGGCCCGAGAGCGCCTCCGTCGCGGCCTCCCACGGGCCGAGGCGATGCGGATCGGGCGCGAGCGTGACGCCGTCGCGCGCGCTGGCGAGCGCCGCCATGGCGGCGGCGAGGCTCGCGAGCCCTTCGGCGGCCGGCACGAGCGGCGCCGCGCCGTCCCGGATCACCGCCGCGAAATGCGAAAGCTGCGCCGCGCCGGGATCGGTCGGCGGGCAGGGCATCGGCAGCCGGTCCAGCGGTTTGCCGGAATCGCCGCGCCCTTCGCCGGCGTAGCGCCAGTAGGCGAGCGAGGGCAGCGAGAGCGCGCCTTCGGCGCCGACGAGGCGCAGCGCGTCCTCGCCGGTGCGGTGGATCGCGGGGCTTTCGCCCGTGCCGGCCTCCCAGCCCCAGGGCGAGAGGCCGGCGTCGGTGAGCAGCGCCGAGCCGAGGGCGCCGCCCGCGAAGCGCAGCGCGAGCGCGACGGTGTCCTCCTTGGCGCCGCGCGCCTCCTGATGCGCGACCTGGGCCGAGATCTCGGCGACGTCGCCGGCGAGAAAGCGCAGCAGGTCCAGCTCGTGCGCCAGCTGCACAAGCGCCGTTGCGGCGCCGGATTCGACCCGCCAGCTCCAGCGACCGCGCGCCGACGGCGCGCGCAGCGCCCAGAGCGACTGCACCGCCACCAGCCGCCCCAGCAGGCCGCCGGCGAGCGCCTCCCGCGCGGCCCCGACGACCGCGAGGTGGCGGCGATGATGGCCGACGAGGAGCGGGACGCCCGCCGCCTCGGCCGCGTCGGCGGCGCGGCGCGCGTCGCGCAGCGAGACGCCGAGAGGGCGGATCAGCATGGTCGGCCAGCCCTCCGCCGCGCAGGCCTCGACGTCCGCGCCCTGGCTGGCGAAGGGGCCGGCGACGACGGCGCCGGCGGGCGCGCCGGGCAGGTCGTCGAGACCGGCGGCGACGGGCAGGCCGGCCTCGGCCGCGCGCAGGCGCGCCTCCTCGGCCGGCTCGACCATCGCGAGGAGGCGGACCTCCGGGGCGGCCTCGATGCGCCGCGCCTCGGCGAGCGCGGCACGCCCCGCCCCGAGCACGACGAGCGGAACCGGAGCCGTCACATCACGGCCCCGATCTGCCAGGGCACGAACTCGTGGTCGCCGAGGCCCTGCGCCTCGGACTTGGTGGGCTCGCCCGAGGCGGCGCGCAGCAGCAGGCGGTGGATCTCCTCGCCGACCTCCTCGACCGTCTTCTCGCCGGTGAGGATCGCGCCGGCGTGGACGTCCATGTCCTCCGGCATGCGGCGGGCGAGTTCGGAATTGGTGGCGATCTTGATCGTCGGCGCGGGCTTGGAGCCGAAGGCGGAGCCGCGACCGGTGGTGAAGGCGACCATGTTGCAGCCCGAGGCGATCTGGCCGGTGACGGATGCGGGATCGTATCCGGGGCTGTCCATGAAGAGGAAGCCCTGGGCGTCGCCGATCGGCTCGGCGTATTTCAGGACGCCGTTGAGCGGCGTCGTGCCGCCCTTGGCGGCGGCGCCGAGCGATTTCTCGAGGATCGTCGTGAGGCCGCCGCGCTTGTTGCCGGGCGAGGGGTTGTTGTTCATCGAGCCCTTGTTGCGCGCGACGTAGTCCTCCCACCAGCGGATGCGCTCGACGAGCCGCTCGCCGATCTCGCGGGTCGCGGCGCGGCGGGTCAGAAGGTGCTCGGCGCCGTAGATCTCCGGCGTCTCGGCGAGGACGGCGGCGGCGCCTTCGGCGGCGAGCCGGTCGGCGCACCAGCCGAGGGCGGGGTTGGCGGTGATGCCGGACCAGGCGTCGGAGCCGCCGCATTGCAGCGCGAGGGCGAGGTGGGACGCGGGCACGGGCTCGCGCGCGGTCTCGTTCGCGATCGGCAGCATCTCGCGCACCTTGGCGATGCCGGTCTCGACGGTGCGGCGGAGCCCGGCGACGTCCTGGATGTTCATGGTCTGGAAGCGCGGGCCGCGCCGGATCCCGTAGGCCTCGAGCAGCCAGTCGATCTGGTTCATCTCGCAGCCGAGGCCGACCATGAGGACGGCGGCGTGGTTGGGGTGCTTCGCGTAGCCCCACATCACGCGCTGCAGCGCCTCGAAGCCGTCGCCGTCGCCGGCCATGCCGCAGCCGGTGCCGTGCACGAAGGCGGTCACGCCGTCGACGTTGGGGTAGGGGGCGAGCGCCTCGGGGCCGAAGGCGTCCGCGATCATGCGCGCCGCGGTGGCCGAGCAGTTGACCGAAGTGACCACGGCGACGTGGTTGCGCGTGCCGGCGCGGCCCTGCGCGCGGCGGTAGCCGAGGAAGGTCCCGGGGATCTCGACCGGCTTGGCGGGGCGGAGGTCCGTCGCGAACTCGTAGGCGTGGTCGGTCGCGCGGAACTCGAGCGCGTCCTCGTGCACGTGCTCTCCGGGCGCCACGTCGCGGGCGGCGTAGCCGATGATCTGACCGTATTTGCGCACCGGCTCGCCCTTGGCGAGCTTGCGGAGGGCGAGCTTGTGGCCGCGCGGGATCAGCGCGGCGACGGTGGCGCCGTGCACCGCGACGCCGACCTCGAGCGGGCGGAGCGCGGTGGCGACGTCGTCCTCGGGCGCGAGGCGGATGGCGTCGGGGGAGCTCATGCGGGGATCTCCGACGGCAGCGGACGCCCGGCGAAATGGGCGTCGAGATTGTCGAGGGTGAGCTGCGACATGGCCCGGCGCGTCTCGACCGTGGCGCTGCCCATGTGGGGCGAGAGCGTGACCTTGGGGCTGTGGCGCAGCGCCTCCGGGATGCGGGGCTCGTCCCCGAAGACGTCGAGGGCGGCGCCGCCGAGCGCGCCGGTGGCGAGGAGTTCGATCAGCGCGGCCTCGTCGTGCAGGGCGCCGCGGCCGACGTTGACGAAGACGCCGTCGGGGCCGAGCGCCTCCAGCACCTCGCGCGAGACGATGCCGCGGGTCTCGGGCGTCGCGGGCATGATCGCCACCAGCCAGTCGGACCGGCGGGCGAGGGCGACCGGGTCGGGCCGGAAGTCGTAGGGCAGCCCTTCCCGCGGGGCGCGGGCGTGATAGGCGACCTCGGCCTTCATCGCGACGAGGCGGGAGGCGATCTCCTGCCCGATGCGCCCTATGCCGAGCAGGCCGACGCGGGCGCCGGCGATCTGGGCGGTGAGGGGGGGCATGCCGTCCGCCGCCCAGCGACCGGCGCGGGCGTAGGCGTCGTATTGCGGGATGCGGCGGGCGTGGGCCAGCATCAGCGCGAGGGTCAGCTCGGCCACGGCGTCGTTCAGCACGTCGGGCGTGTAGCTCGCCCTGACGCCGCGGGCGCGGCACCAGGCGAGGTCGAGCCCGTCGTAGCCGACGCCGGCCGAGGCGACGAACTCGAGCGCGGGAAGGCGCTGCAGCAGGTCGGTCGGGGCGCCCTGCATGCCGTCGGTGACGACGGCGCGGATGCCGGCGAGCGTCTCCTCCGGCGCGGGGTGCTGATGCACCTCGTAGCGGGCCTCGAGCTCGGACTGCACCGAGGGGACGAGCGGGGCGATCTGCAGGACCGGGATCATCTGCGGACGTCGTCCTCGAGGAAATACCGGACGTTGTCCTCGAAGGAGGCGTCGGCGACGAAGCCGAGGCGGGGCGCCTTGGTCGGGGCGAGGTCGCCGCGCCAGCCGGTGACGATGCGCTCGATCTCGGGATCGCGGTTCCAGGTGATGCGGGCTTCGGCTTCCGGCCCGGCGACGCGGGTCATGGCGGCGATCATCTCGCCGATGGTGTCGGTGCGGCCCGGCAGCGCGAAGGCGCGGAAGCGGCCGAGGGCGGCGGCGTCGACCTCGGCCGCGTGGACGATGTTGCGGATCACGGTGCGGGGCGAAGAGTGCCAGACCGGGTAGTCGGGGCCGACCGGGCAGTTCGCCGTCTCGCCCTGCAGCGGCTCGCGGAAGATCGAGGACATGAAGGAGGAGGCGGCGGCGTTCGGCTTTCCGGGTCGGATGCTGATGGTGGGCAGGCGCAGGCCGACGCCGTCGAGGAAGCCCTTGCGCGAGTAGTCGGAGAGCAGGAGCTCGCCCGCCGCCTTCTGGGCGCCGTAGGAGGTCTGCGGCTCCAGCGCGGTCCAGTCGACGATCGGGGAGGGCACGTCGCCGCCGTAGACCGCGACCGAGGAGGTGAAGACGACGCGGGGCGTGCGGCCGCCGTGGCGGGCGGCCTCCAGCACGTTGACGGTGCCGTCGAGGTTGACCCGCATGCCGACGTCGAACTCGGCCTCGGCCTGGCCGGAGACGACGGCGGCGAGGTGGAAGACCACGTCCTCCTCGGCGAGGGCGGTGGCGGTCGCGGCGCGGTCGGTGACGTCGAGGGCGAGCGGCTCGACGCCCGCCGGCAGGTCCTCCGGGGCGGCGAGGTCGGCGGCGGTGATGCGCGAGAGGGGCTTGCCGGCGAGGCTCCCCTTCTCGGCGAGGGCGTGGGCGAGCTTGCGGCCGAGGAAGCCGCCGCCGCCGAGGATGATGGCGCGGGTCATGGGGTGGCTCCTGAGATCCGGGCGCGCAAGGGGGCGCACGGGTGAGCGAGGGGGAGAGACCCTGCGGTCGCCTTCACGTCATGCTTCCGTGATGCGCGGGCGCCGCAGGAGGCCTCGGTCAATGGTTGTGCCTCGGCAGGCGCTGCGAGGTCTGGCGGATCTGGGTCGCGAACTCGAGGCAGCCGCCGGTGGAGAGCGGGCCGACATGGTCGCGGTAGATCTTCTGCCAGGGGGTGTGGTTCTCGAGTTCGGGCGGGCTCCAGGCGGCGCGGCGGGCCTCCAGCTCCTCGTCGGAGATCACCATGTCGAGCCGGCCGGCGGGGATGTCGAGCTTCACGCGGTCGCCCGTCTTCAGGAGCGCGAGGCCGGAGCCCGCGGCGGATTCGGGCGAGGCGTTGAGGATCGACGGGCTCTCGGAGGTGCCGGACTGGCGGCCGTCGCCGACGGTGGGCAGGTGCGTGACGCCCTTCTCGAGGAGCGCCGTCGGGGGCTGCATGTTCACCACCTCCGCCGCGCCGGGATAGCCGAGCGGGCCGACGTTGCGGATGAAGAGGATGGTCTCCTCGTCGATGCCGAGCGCGGGGTCGTCGATGCGGTCGTGGTAGTCCTCCGGCCCCTCGAACACGACGGCCTTGGCCTCCATGATCCCTTCCTCGCCGGGGCGGGAGAGGAAACGGGCGCGGAAGTCGGCCGAGATCACCGATGTCTTCATCAGCGCGGAATCGAAGAGGTTGCCGGTGAGCACCTTGAAGCCGGCGGCCTCCCGCATCGGCTCGGCCACGGTGCGGATCGCCTCGTGATCGACCGAGCGGCGCCCGGCGACGTTCTCGCCCGCGGTGCGGCCGGTGACGGTGAGCGCGTCCTCGACGAGAAGGCCGGCCTCCTGCATCTCGCCCATCACCGCGGCCACGCCGCCGGCGCGGTGGAAGCCCTCGCCGAGGAAGCGCCCGGCGGGCTGCATGTCCACGAGGAGGGGCAGGTCGAGACCCTCGGTCTCCCATTCCCTGATGTCGAGATCGACGCCGATGTGGCGGGCGACGGCGTTGATGTGGATCGGCGCGTTGGTGGAGCCGCCGATGCAGGTGTTGACGCGGATCGCGTTGCGGAAGGCGGCCTTGGTGAGGATCGCGCTCGGGCGGAGATCCTCGTGCGCCATCTCGACGATGCGCCGGCCGGTGCGATAGGCCGCCTCCATCCGCTCCCGGTAGGGGGCGGGGATCTGGGCGGAGCCGGGGAGCATCATGCCGAGCGCCTCGGCCAGCGCGTTCATGGTGCTGGCGGTGCCCATGGTGTTGCAGTGGCCGAGGCTTGGGGCGGAGGCGCAGACGAGGTCCATGAACTCGTCGTAGTCGATCTTGCCCTCCGCCAGTTGCCGGCGGCCCTCCCAGACCACCATGCCGGAGCCGGCGAGCTTGCCGCGCCAGTGGCCGTCCAGCATCGGGCCGCCGTTGAGGGCGATGGCCGGGATGTCGACGGTGGCGGCGCCCATCAGAAGCGCCGGAGTGGTCTTGTCGCAGCCGGTGGTGAGGATCACGGCGTCGATCGGATAGCCGTTGAGCGATTCCACGAGGCTGAGATAGGCGAGGTTGCGGTCGAGCGCGGCCGTGGGGCGCTTGCCGGTCTCCTGGATCGGGTGGACGGGAAACTCCATCGGGATGCCGCCGGCGTCGCGGATGCCGGCGCGGACGCGGTCCGCGAGGAAGACGTGGATCTTGTTGCAGGGGCTGAGGTCGGAGCCGGTCTGGGCGATGCCGATGATCGGCTTGCCGGACTGCAGCTCCTCCCGCGTGAAGCCCTGGTTCTGGTAGCGCTCCACGTAGAGCGCGGTCATGCCGGGGTCGTCGGGGTCGTCGAACCACGCGCGGCTGCGGAACTTGAACTTGCTCGGATCCTGGCCGTTCGCGCTCATGACGTCGCCTCCCCTTCTTAGGATTTGCGGCGAGTTAATCAGGGGGGCGGGCCGCGCGCAATCGCGCTCGCGCGTGCCGGGCTTGGGGATCTGCGCCGCACGACCTCGGCCCCGGCGCCGGCGGACGGAAACGGGGCTGCGCCGCGCGACGGAACGGGGCAAGACGGAGGAGGGGAACGGAGACGAGGAGGCGGCGATGCGGACCGAGGTGGCGATCATCGGGGGCGGCCCGTCCGGGCTGCTGCTGAGCCGGCTGCTGCAGCGCGCGGGGATCGAGAGCGTGGTGCTGGAGCGGCGGTCGCGCGCGCATGTGCTGCCAGGATCCGGGCCGGCGTGCTCGAATGGGGCACGGTCGAGACGCTGCGCCGGGCCGGCGTCGGCGCGCGGATGGACGCCGAGGGGGAGGTGCATCACGGCACGGTGATCAGCTCGGGCGGGCGCGGCGTGCGGATCGACTTCGACGATCTCGTGGACGGGCGCGTCATGGTCTACGGCCAGACCGAGGTGACGCGGGACCTCTACGCGGCGCACGACGCGGCCGGCGGCGCGGTGATCGACGAGGCCGAGGTGACCGGCGCCGAGGGGCTGGAGCGGGACGGGCCGGTGACGCTG
>DATFKM010000253.1:0-4908 GCA_035268645.1 Paracoccaceae bacterium
CGGTCACCCACCTCGCCGAGAACGCCGACACCGGCGCCGGCGTCGCGCCGGACCCGACGGACCTTCTCGAATTCTTCCTGGCCCAACTCGGCGTCATCGGCCCCGTCGCCTTTCCGGCGATCCTCGTCGCCGCCTGGGCCGCCGGCAGGGCCGGCGACTGGCGCACCCGGATCCTGTTCTGGACGACCGCGCCGCTTCTCCTCGCGATGTCGGTGCAGGCCCTGATCGCCGGCGCCAACGCCAACTGGGCGGCCCCGGCCTATGTCGGCGGATCGATCCTCGCCGCCCACTGGCTCCTCGCCCGCGGCTGGCGGACGGCGCTGGCGGCGCAGGCGGCCGTCGGCGTGCTCGCCCTCGTGCTGATCCTGGGCCTCGGCGGTCTCTACGCGCGGAACGCCGCGGATCTGCCCCGCCTCTACGACCCGTTCAAGAAGATGCGCATCGGCGGGCCGTTCTGCGAGCTCGCGCTCACCGCGATGGAGGCCGAGGGCGCCGACGCCCTCCTCTCGAACGACCGCCGCCGCCTCTCGGAATGCGTGTTCCAGGGGGCGCTTCCCCTCTCCGAGATCGCGGTTTACGAGCCCGATCCGGCGCCCAACAACCATTTCGAGTTCCGCGCCCGCCTCGCCCCCGGCGACGACCGTCTGCTTCTGCTCGCGGTCGAGTCTCCGGAGGCGGCCGAACGCATCGCCGAGCGCTTCGAAAGCGCGATCCCCCTCGGAACCGGCGCCTTCCGCACCCATGCCGACCGCGAGACCGGCTACGCCCTCTGGCTGGTCGAGGGCTTCCGCGGCTACCGCTGAGGCGGAGCGCTTCGACGCCACGCGTCGGAACGCGAACGCCGCCTTCGACGACCGCCGCGGGAACGGCCCGACGGCCCGCGGACCGCTCCGCGCCGGCCGTCCCCGGTTTCGGCGCCGAGCGGCCCGATCGCCTCGAGGACGGAACGCTTCGCCCGAAGACGTCGCCCCGACCCGAGGCGGGGCCGTCCGCTCACCCCCGTCCGACGAAGGGCATCTTGGTCGCCATCACCGTCATGAACAGCACGTTCGCGTCGAGCGGCAGCGAGCACATGTGCAGCACCGCGTCGGCGACGTGCTCCACGTCCATCACCGGCTCCACCCGGGTGGAGCCGTCGGCCTGCGGCACGCCCTGCGTCATGCGCGCCGTCATCGGCGTCTCGGCGTTGCCGATGTCGATCTGCCCGCAGGCGATGTCGAAGGGCCGCCCGTCGAGCGCCAGCGTCTTGGTCAGCCCGGTGATCGCATGCTTCGTCACCGTGTAGGGCACGCTGCCCGGCCGCGGCACGTAGGCGCTGATCGAGCCGTTGTTGACGATCCGTCCGCCCTGCGGGTCCTGCCGGCGCATCCGCCCGAAGGCCTCCCGCGCGCACAGAACCGCGCCGTCGAGATTGGCCGACAGCACCTTGCGCCAGTCCTCCACGGATATCTCGTCGATCGGCGCCGGCGGCACGCCGGTCCCCGCGTTGTTGAAGAGGGCGTCGACGCGCCCCCATTCCCCTTCCGCCGCGTCGAAGAGCGCCGCCACCTGCTCGGCGTCGCCCACGTCCGTCGGCACGATCAGGGCCGCCGCGGCGCCTTCGGCCGTCTCCTCGAGCGCCTCGCGCCGGCGCCCGGCCAGCGCCACCCGCCAGCCCGCCGCGAGGAAGCGACGCGCCGTCGCCCGCCCGACGCCCGAGCCCGCGCCCGTGATCACGATCCCGCCCGTCATGCCGTCCCTCCCTTGACCCGCGGCCCCTCGCGCCGCAGTTGGCGGCAGCATGCAGGGAGGGCCCGCATGGGCACAAGACACGGCCGGGAGAAATGGGGCGGCGCCGCTCCGGGAACCTCCGGCGGGACCGTGACCTGGTCCGTCACCGCGCTCACCGACGCCTTCAGCGGTTTCGACGCGCGCATCGTCCGGCCCGCCTTCGTCGATCTCGCCCGCCGAGCCGCGGACGCCTGGGAGGCCGTGCTCGACATCCGCCTCGTCGAATCCGATCCGTTCCGCCCGGCGGACATCGAGATCGGCTGGGCGCGGCTCGACGGTCCCGGCGGCCTGCTCGGCGTCGCCGTCACCCGCTTCACCGAGGAGCGGCTGCTGCGCGCCGCCGTGCGCCTCGATCCCGACGAGACCTGGAGCGCCGAGCCCGATGCACGATCCGCGTGGGCCGGGAACTTCCACGCCGTCGTGCTGCACGAGATCGGCCACGCCCTCGGCCTGCCGCATCTCGACGACCCTTCGTCCCTGATGCACGCGACGGCGTTCGAGGCGTCGGACCTCACGCTCGCCGACGTGCGGGCGGGCGTCGCGCTCTACGGGCCGCGGCAGGGGCCGGCCGGCCCGGGAGCGCAGATCATGGCCGGCACGCCCGGCGGCGACAGGCTCGCCGGCGCGGGCGGCGCCGACGCGCTGCACGGGCTCGGCGGGGCGGACACGCTGCTCGGCGGAGCCGGGCGGGACGCCCTCTTCGGCGGCGGCGGCGCCGACCTTCTGCGCGGCGGCGGTCGGGGCGACCGCCTCGACGGCGGCGCCGGAGCCGACCGGCTGCAGGGCGGCCCGGGAGACGACCGGCTCGACGGCGCGCGCGGGGCGGACCGCATCGCCGGCGGCGGGGGACGCGACGATCTGTCGGGCGAGGCCGGAGGCGACCGTCTCTCGGGCGGACCGGGCCGCGACACGCTCGGCGGCGGCGCCGGCCGCGACAGGCTCGAGGGCGAGGGCGGTCGCGACCGCCTCGCCGGCGGCCCCGGGCGAGACGGGCTAGAGGGCGGCGGCGGCGCCGACCGCCTCGGCGGCGGCAGGGGGCCCGACGCCCTCTCCGGCGGCGCCGGCGGGGACCGCCTCGCCGGGGGCGCCGGCGGGGACCGTCTCGACGGCGGCGCGGGGCCGGACCGGCTGCTCGGCGGGGCCGGGGCGGACGCCTTCGTGCTGGCCCGCGGCGCGGGCCGTGACGTGGTGCGGGACTTCGCGACCGGCGAGGACGCGGTGGAGATCGCCTCCGGCGCCCGTCGCCTCCCGGCGCTGGAGATCGAGGACCGTGGCCGCGGCGCCGCCGTCTCGGTCGAGGGCGCGACGCTGATCCTCGTCGGGATCGAGGCCGACGCGCTCTCGCCCGACGACTTCCTCTTCACCTGACCGCGCGGCCGCGGTCGCCGGGACCGATCCGCTCGATCCGCCGCGCTGCCGAGCTCGCCGGATGAGGCACGCATCGACCGCCGGCGGCGCCTCGGCCGACGGCCCTGCGTCGGGGCGCGAGGGCGCGAACGGCGTTCCCGCACGCCGTCGGGTCGAAGGCGGACGGGTCCAGGACGTTTCGCCGGGCCGGCGGTCCTCCGCGACGGGCTTCGTCCCGAGGCGGCCTCGCGACGTCAC
The DNA here is from genome assembly GCA_035268645.1 of Paracoccaceae bacterium. Classification (GTDB taxonomy): domain Bacteria; phylum Pseudomonadota; class Alphaproteobacteria; order Rhodobacterales; family Rhodobacteraceae; genus Albimonas. The sequence goes on from DATFKM010000253.1 coordinate 3,376, forward strand.
ATCCCCTCGGGCCCGCGCGCCATGGCCGCGACACCGGTGCGCGCGACCTCCACCAGACCGAGCGGCGCCATCAGTTCCACGAAGGCGTCGATCTTGTCGGGCGCGCCGGTGATCTCGAACACGAAGCTCGCCAGCGTGGTGTCGACGACCCGCGCGCGGAACACCTCGCCCATGCGCAGCGCCTCGACCCGCGCGTCGCCGGTGCAGGCGACCTTGATCAGCGCCAGTTCGCGCTCCACCGAAGGTCCCTCGACGCTGAGGTCGTGGACGTCGTGCACCGGCACCATCCGCGCGAGCTGCGCCTTGATCTGTTCGATCACCGCGGGCGTGCCGGTGGTGACGACGGTGATGCGCGAGCGATGCGAGACGTGGTCGGTCTCGGCCACCGTCAGGCTCTCGATGTTGTAGCCGCGACCCGAGAACAGCCCGATCACCCGCGCCAGCACCCCCGCCTCGTTCTGCACGAGCACCGCGAGCGTGCGCCGCTCCTCGCCCTCCTTGAGCGAGGGGCGCAGGACGTAGGCGCTCTTGGCGGTGGAGCCCCTGGGAATGTTGAGGTCGTTCATGGGAGGCGTCTCCTTCAGGTCTCGCGCGCGGCATAGCGCGGATCGGGGGCGGTGGACAGAGGCCGCTGGCGCGCGGCCCCGGCGGCGGCTAGGCTCGCCCGCGAGAGGGTGGCCGAAGGGGAGCGGGGCGGATGGACGGGACGACGCATGAGGGCCGCTGCTTCTGCGGCGAGACACGGCTGCGCGTCACGGGGCCGGCCGCGCTGCAGGGCTTCTGCCACTGCACCGAATGCCGCGAATGGTCCGCCGGGCCGGTCACCGCCTACGCGATCTGGCCGTCCGAGCAGGTCGAGATCCTGCCGGGCGAAGCCGGGCTGGTCGCGTTCTCCCGCGCCGGCAAGGCCGAACGGCTGAGCTGCGGGCGCTGCGGCGGCGCCGTCGGCACCCGCATCCGCGGCGGCGCCATGACCGACGTCTACCCGGCGCTGCTGCCCGATTTCGGCTTCGAGCCCGCGATCCACATCTTCTACGGCGAGCGGATGATCGAGATGCCCGACGCCCTGCCGAAGTTCCTCGACATGCCAGAGGCCGCCGGCGGCAGCGGCCGCATGGCCGAGGGCTGAACCGCCCTCGGCGGCGTCGAGACGGAGGGCCCGCGCCCCGCGCGCCGCGCAGGGCCCCCGACCCCGAAGCGGACGGCGCGCACCAACGGGGAGGAGACAGACATGGCCGACACGGCGACGGGACGCTGCTTCTGCGGCGCGGTGGAGATCGAGGTCGAGGGCGAGCCGGCCGCGCAGGGCTACTGCCACTGCGTCGACTGCCGCGAATGGTCCGCGGGGCCGATCAACGCCTTCGCGCTCTGGGCGCCGGACAAGGTCTCGGTCACGAAGGGCGAGGACAGGCTCAAGGGCTACGAGCGGACCGAGGCCTCCGACCGCCGCTTCTGCGTCGACTGCGGCGGCCACGTCATGACCCGCCATCCCGGCATGGGCCTCGTCGACGTCTATCCGGCGGTGCTCTCGGG
>DATFKM010000254.1:0-2040 GCA_035268645.1 Paracoccaceae bacterium
CCATGAAGGCGTCGGTGAAGAAGGGCCCGGTGAAGCGCACCGCCACCGCGCGCCATTCGTCGCGGGGGCTGTCCCGCACCGGGGGCTGATCGACGACGAGGGCGTGGTAGCCGGGCAGCTTCGCCACCGTCTCGGGCGAGAACAGCCAGTCGCCGGCGCGCGGGCCCTCCTCCACCCGGGCGATGACGACGTCGAGCCCGGGCAGGCGCCATTCGCGGGGCGGCGAGGCGGCGGGCTCCTCCTCCGGCCCCGGAACGGTCGAGAGGTCGATCGGCGGGCGGCGCAGCAGGATGTCGTGCAGGTAGGAGAAGGCGGCGGTGCCGACCTCGACCCGCGCGGCGGGGGGCACCTCGGAGAGGTCGAAGGTGCGGCTGGCGCGAATCGCGCGGCGGTAGATGCGGCGCGCGCCCTCCGTCGTCTTGCCCTGGCGGTAGGCGACGTAGTCGCGTTCAAGGCCGCGCATCTCCTCGAGGAAGGTGCGGAGCGTCGCCGCGGGGCCGGAGACGTCCACCGGTGCGAGGGGGTCGAATTCGGCCTCGGGGAGGGCCGGCGGCGCCTCGGTCCGGGCGGCGGCGGCGGGCGCCGCGAGGAGGACGGCTAGCAGGGACAGCGCGACGGCCGCGAGAGCGGCCGCCCGATCCGTGCGACGTCCGGCGCGTCGGTTGCGGTGCGCGATCATCGTTTCGCAGCGTAAGGGATGACGTGGCGGGAGGGAACCGGCCGGGCGGGTCGGGCGGCTCATACCTTCGCCCGATGATCGCGCCTCGTCGCGATCATCGGGCGCCGCGCGCGTGCGCCGGCCGGCGGTTCGGCCGAGGCCGAGCCGTCAGGCGGCCTCGATCAGCGCCGCGATCTCCGTCGGATCGTCCGGGTCCGCGGCGAGCGGATCCCGCGGCAGGAGCTTGTGGCGGAGAACGGCGCGGGCGATCTCCCGCCGGCCGGCCGGCCGGCCGGCCGGCCGTCCGGACCGCCGGCGGCGGCGATGCGCGCGCCCTGCCAGGCTGAGAAGGGCGCCGGAACAATCGGCCACCTGGGCGGCGGGGGATCGCCTCCGCCGGGCGGTGGCAAATCCCGCCACGGATGGGGCTTCGGATCGTGCGATCGATCCGGAGGCGGGAGGATGTTCGGGGTGGAGCTCTACGGGCGGGTTCGGCTGGCGGTGTTCAGGGACGGTCTGAGCCACCGGCAGGCGGCGCGGCGGTTCGGGATCGACCGCGGCACGGTGGCGAAGATGGCGAGCCATCGGGAGCCGCCCGGCTACCGGCGCCCGGTTCCGGTGCGCCGGCCGAAGCTGGAGGCGCATGTCGGCTTCATCGACGAGATCCTGCGCTCTGACCTCGAGGCGCCGCGCAGGCAGCGCCACACGGTGCGGCGGCTCTTCGAGCGGCTGCGGGACGAGCGGGGCTTCGACGGCGGCTGCACGACGGTGCGGGACGCCGTGCGGCCACGGCGTCGGACGCCGAAGGAGGCGTTCGTGCCGCTGGCGCACCCGCCCGGGCACGCCCGGGCGGACTTCGGCGAGGCCTGGGCGGTGATCGACGGGGTGAAGCGCAAGGTCCGCTTCTTCGTCATGGTCGCCCTTGGACGCGCCATTGGTTCGAGCGACAATGGCGACGCCGCAAAGCGACGCGATCTTCATCAAGGCGCAAGCGAAGCGTTGCCCCGAGCGTCAAGGCGAGACCCCGCGAAGGGCGGGCCGAATGCCGGCGCATGCCACGAGACAGTCCCGGCTGTGGCACGGGAGCGGGCTTCGCACTTTGCCGCGCTTGGCGGAATATGCCGCGCACCGATCTCGTCCGGTCGGCGGCGACGCCCTCCGAGCGCCCCAAGAGAAAAGTAGGCAGCTGGGCGCCTCTATCCACCGCTTTGAGGGGGCGAGAGGCGAGTTTGCGGCCTCGCTCATGACGGAGCGTCGTCACCTCGGTGGACTTGGCGATGCGGCGCCGGGTCTTGGCCGGGGCCCTGCCGCGTCAGGCGATTCCGCGTCATCGCTCCTGCCAGACCAGCCGGCGCATGTTGTATGCGATGTTTGCCACGCCG
>DATFKM010000255.1:0-4848 GCA_035268645.1 Paracoccaceae bacterium
GAAGCGGAGGCGCCGGGCGGCGGCGGCGGAGGCCTCGGCCGTGGCGGCGTTCTCCTGCGTCGTCGCGTCGAGCTGACCGATGGCGTCGTTGACCTCCGAGACGCCCTGCGCCTGCTCGCGTCCCGCCGCGGCGATGTCGGCGACGGCCGCGGCGAGGGCGTCGGCGCCACGGCTGATCTCGGTCAGCGCGCCGCCGGCCTTCTCCACCATCCGCACGCCGTCGGCGACATGCCCGGCGCTTTCGCCGATCAGGGCGGCGATGTCGCGCGCCGCCTCGGAGCTGCGTTGGGCGAGGTTGCGCACTTCGGAGGCGACGACGGCGAAGCCCTTGCCGGCCTCGCCCGCGCGCGCCGCCTCCACCGCGGCGTTGAGCGCGAGAAGGTTGGTGCGGAAGGCGATCGAGTCGATCACCGCGATGATGTCGGAGATGCGGCTCGAGCTCTCCTCGATCCGGGCGACGGCGGCGACGGCCTCGGACGAGGCGCCGGCCCCGGCCTCCGTGCGCGCCGTGATCTCGGCCGCCATGCGCTCGGCGTCGTCGAGGCGTCCGGCCGAGGTGGTGACGCCGGTGGCGATCTCCTCCATCGCCGCCGCGGTCTCCTCGAGCGAAGCGGCCGCGGTCTCGGCGCGGCGGGCGCCGGCCTCCGCGCCCGCCTCGATCTCGTCGGCGCCGGCGCGGGTGCGCCCGACCGCCTCCACGATGCCGGACACGAGGGCGTTCAGACTGCCGCCGGTGGCGTTGAGGCTGAGGCGCATCTCCTCGTAGCGGCCGTCGCGGCCGCGGCGGATCTCGGCGTCGAGGCGGCCGTCCGCGAGCTTCGCGAGGTGGCCCTGCATGTCCTCGAACACCGATTCGAGTTCTTCGTAGAGACCGTTGAAGCCCACCGCGAGGCGGTTGAGAACGTCTTCGCGGAAGGCCGGCTCCATCCGGCGCGAAAGGTCGCCGGAGCGGCCGGCGGCCACCATCTCGCCGAATTCGCGCTCGAGCCGCTCCATCAGCACGGCGCGGCGGTCGGCGTCGCGGCGTTCGGCCTCGCGCGCGGCGGCGTCGGCCTCCTGAGCGCGCGCCGCCTCCGCCTCGGCCTCGCGCCGGGCGGCGGCCCCCTCGGCGTCGAGGCGCCGCCGCTCGTTCACGGCCCAGAGCAGCGCCCCGGTCTCCAGCACCACCACGACGGCGTGCAGCAGCGTCCGGGGGAGCGCGTAGGCGGCTTCGGGATAGACCAGCGCCGGCAGCGCGGCCGACAGCGACAGATGATGGACGGCGACGAGCGCGGCCGCCGCGAGCAGGACGCGGGGGTCCGCGAGCGCCGCGAGAGTGGCCAGCACCGCGAAATAATGCATGTGCGAATCGAGCTGCCACGGATGCCCCGCGAGCCCTCCGGTCAGCAGCGCCGCCTGGCCGACCAGCGCGAGCGCGACGGCCAGGCGACCGGCGGCGGCTTCGGCGGTCTGCAGCACGGCTTCGGCCAGGGCGGCGAGCAGCAGCGCCAGCCCGGCGACGGCGAGCGCAGGGCCGCCCGCGAGATGGACGAAGCCCGCGAGCACGGGCGCCTGACCCCAGGCGAGCCAGGTCAGCAGCCGCGCGGCCTTGGCCTGGCTCGCGGCGAGGGCGGAGGAGGCGCGCGGCGCGGCGAGGTGATCGATCATGGACGGGCTCCGCAGAGCCGCGCCAGCGCCCGGGCGTCGAGCGCGAAGAGCGCGCCCGCCGCGTGGAGCCGCGCGGCGAAGGGTCGGGGGCGGTCGGGGTCGTCGTCGGCCGCGAGCCGACCGAGCGGGGCCTCGGCGGGGCCGACGGGTCGTCCGCCGGCCTCGGCGAGGATGGCCGCCACGTCGCGCCAAGGCGGCGCGACGACGAGCACGGGGCCGGCCGCGCCGGGGGATGGCCGGGCGGCGAGTAGCGCCGCCGCCGGAGCCGCGGCCAAAGGGCCGAGCGTCATCGAGGCCAGCGCCGCGACCGTCGCGAAGCGTGTCATTGAGCGGTCTCTCCCGTCGTCGAGGACGGGGTCAGACATGCGCGCGAAGGTATGAAGGTTCGGTCAACGCCCGCCAAGCGCCCCCCGTCGCCGCAAGGCGGCGGCGCGGTGAAAGGGGGGTCGATCCCCCCTTTCGCTGCGGCCCCCCCTCGAAGACGCCGCGACGCAGGGCGGGGGCGGGCCCGGGGAGGCGACGATCCCCCCCGGCGCCTGGATCAGGCCGCGCGGGCGAGGTTGCGCAGCACGTAGTGCAGCACGCCGCCGTTGCGGACGTAGTCGAGTTCCACACCCGTATCGATCCGGCAGCGCAGCGTGATCGTCTCCTCCGAGCCGTCGGCCCGGCGGATGGTGCAGGGCGCCTCGGCCCGCGGCGAGAGGTCGCCCTCGAGCCCCTCGATCGAGATCTCCTCGTCGCCGGTCAGGTTCAGGCTCCTGCGGTCCCGCCCGCCGGTGAACTCGAACGGGATCACGCCCATGCCGACGAGATTGGAGCGGTGGATCCGCTCGAAGCTCTCGGCGACGACCGCCTTCACGCCGAGGAGCGCGGTGCCCTTCGCCGCCCAGTCGCGGGAGGAGCCGGTGCCGTACTCCTTGCCGGCGATCACGACGAGCGGCCGACCTTGCTCCGCCCAGGCCATGGCGGCGTCGTAGATCGACATCTCGCTGCCGTCAGGGCCCTTGGTGTAGCCGCCCTCGACGCCGTCCAGCATCTCGTTGCGGATGCGGATGTTGGCGAAGGTGCCGCGCATCATCACCTCGTGATTGCCGCGGCGCGAGCCGTAGGAGTTGAAGTCCCGCGGCGCGACCTGATGCTCCTGCAGGTAGCGCCCGGCGGGGTGGTCGGCCTTGAACGAGCCGGCGGGCGAGATGTGGTCGGTGGTGACGCTGTCGCCGAGCAGGGCGAGGATGCGCGCGCCCTCGACGTTCTCGATCCGGCCGGGCTCGGGCGACATGCCCTCGAAATAGGGCGGGTTCTGGACGTAGGTCGACTGCGCCGGCCAGTCGTAGGTGAGGCCTTCGGCGGTGTCGATCTCGCGCCACTTGTCGTCGCCCTCGAACACGTCCGCGTACTTGTCGCGGAACGCCTCGCGGGTGACGGTCTTCTCCACCAGCTCGGCGATCTCGTGCTGGGTCGGCCAGATGTCCTTCATGAACACCGGCTTGCCGTCCTGGTCGTGGCCGAGCGGCTCGCAGGTCACGTCGAGGTTCATGTCGCCGGCGAGCGCGTAGATCACCACCAGCGGCGGCGAGGCGAGGTAGTTCGCCCGCACCTCGGGGTTCACCCGGCCCTCGAAGTTGCGGTTGCCGGAGAGGACCGAGGCCGCCACCAGGTCGCCGTCGGCGATCGCCTTGGAGATCGGCTCCGGCAGGGGCCCGGAGTTGCCGATGCAGGTGGTGCAGCCGTAGCCGACGAGGTTGAAGCCGATGGCGTCGAGATCGTCCTGCAGGCCCGCGGCCTCGAGATACTGCGAGACGACCTGGGAGCCGGGCGCGAGCGAGGTCTTGACCCAGGGCTTGCGGGTCAGCCCCTTCTCGCGCGCCTTCTTCGCCACGAGGCCGGCGCCGATCATCACGTAGGGGTTGGAGGTGTTGGTGCAGGAGGTGATCGCCGCGATGACGACGGAGCCGTCGCGGATCTCGTAGTCCTCCCCCTCGACCTTCGCCGACTTGCGCACGTCGGGCGGCGAGGCGGGGGCGGGGGATTCGTAGGCCATGTCCTCGGCCCGCGCGTCGGCCTGGATGCCGCGGTGGTCGGCGACGACCTGGTAGAACTCCTCGGCCGCCTTGGAGAGCGGGACGCGGTCCTGCGGGCGCTTCGGCCCGGCGAGGGAGGGCTCCACCTCGCCGAGGTCGAGGCCGAGCGTGGAGGTGTAGACGGGGTCGTAATGCGCGTCGCGCCAGAGGCCGTTCGCCTTGGCGTAGGCCTCGACCAGCGCGACGCGGTCCTCCTCGCGCCCCGAGCCGCGGAGGTAGCGCAGCGTCTCCTCGTCGATCGGGAAGAAGCCGCATGTGGCGCCGTATTCGGGCGCCATGTTGGCGATGGTGGCCCGGTCGGCGAGCGGCAGATGCGCGAGGCCGTCGCCGTAGAACTCGACGAACTTGCCCACGACGCCGTGCCTGCGGAGCATCTGGGTCACGGTCAGCACGAGGTCGGTGGCGGTGACGCCCTCCTTCAGCCTGCCGTCGAGGCGGAAGCCGACGACCTCGGGGATCAGCATGGAGATCGGCTGGCCGAGCATGGCGGCCTCGGCCTCGATGCCGCCGACGCCCCATCCGAGGATGGCGAGGCCGTTGACCATCGTGGTGTGGCTGTCGGTCCCGACGAGCGTGTCGGGATAGGCGACGAGGTCGCCGTCCTGGTCGACGTCGCTCCAGACGGTCTGGCCGAGATATTCGAGGTTCACCTGGTGGCAGATGCCGGTGCCCGGCGGCACCACGCGGAAGTTGTCGAAGGCGCCCTGCCCCCACTTGAGGAACTGGTAGCGCTCGCCGTTGCGCTCGTATTCGCGGTCGACGTTGAGCTGGAAGGCGCGGGCATTGCCGAACTCGTCGACCATCACCGAGTGGTCGATGACCAGATCGACGGGGTTCAGCGGGTTGATCTTCTCCGGGTCGCCGCCGAGCTTGGCCATCGCGTCGCGCATCGCGGCGAGATCGACGACCGCGGGGACGCCGGTGAAGTCCTGCATCAGCACGCGCGCCGGGCGGTAGGCGATCTCGCGGTCGACCTTGCCGCCGTTGGCGGCCCAGTCGGCGAAGGCGCGGATGTCGGCGGTCTCGACGGTGTCGCCGTCCTCGAAACGCAGGATGTTCTCGAGCACGACGCGAAGCGCCGCGGGCAGCTTCGAGAAGTCGCCGAGGCCGGCCTCGGTGG
>DATFKM010000256.1:0-2520 GCA_035268645.1 Paracoccaceae bacterium
GGCTCCGCTCGCGGACAGGCGACGATCTCCGCGGCCCCCGTGGAAAAGTCGGATGTTCGCAAAATGTTCCGCGCGCTTCAGCTTCGATCGACACCCAATGCGGACAGGCCCGAAAGAGTCGAACGGTTTCATGAGGTCGTCACTCCGTCCGGTCGCCGAACGACGCGGAAGCATGAATGCCTTGGACCGAAACCGCCCTGCGGGAGCCGGCTCGGCGCCGTCCGCGCCAAACAAGCGATGTGAGCGACCGGGAACGGGCGCCGATCGCGCCCCTCCTTCCGCCGGACCGGGCGCGTTGTCCGGCCGCGGAATACGGATCTGCGCGCGGCGGCGAGCGCCGTCCTCCAGATGCCATGCAACTGCGTTCCTGCGACTGGCGGAACCGCGGCGTGTGGCAGGGGATCGGCGACACGCTGGTCATGGCCGTGCGCGAGCTGGAGGGCCCCGAGGCCGGTTCCGGGGTCGGGGTGATCGACAGCCGGTCGGCAAAACCAATGAGAGCGGAGGGGTTTGCGGATTCGGCGCCGGCAAGCGGATCAAGGGCCGCAAGCGTCTTGCGCTCACCGACACGCTCTGCCTGCCGGTCGGACCCGTCTTCCATCAGGCCGGGGTGCGGGATCGCGCCGGCACGCCCGAGATGCCGCCCTCCGTCCGCAGGCGCCCGCCTTGGCCGCGCCGCGTCCGCGCCGATGGCGGCTACACCGGGCCGACGGTGAGGGCCGCCCTGCACGGCGCCGGCGGGAGCCGCGGATAGAGGTCGTCAGGCTCTGCGTCGCCGCCAAGGGCTTCGAGGTCGTCCCGCAGCGCCGGCCATCGAACGCACCTTCGCCCGGCCAAGGACAGGGAGCGGCCCATCGCCTCCGCCGAAGCATGGGTCCTCGTCGCCGACACACGCCCGCTCACCCCGACGGCTCGCAAGATGCCGCCTTGCCTCGCAGAGCCATGAGGCAGGCCCTCAGTCCCGGAACCGCCGGCTCTCCTTCACGACGTCCCAGGCCCAGAGCACCTCTCGCAGCCGCGCCTCGTCGTCCCGCGCGCCGCCGTTCATGTCGGGGTGCAGGTCCTTCACGAGCGCGCGATAGCGCTCGCGCAGCGCGGTGCGGGTGCCGCCCTCGGGCATTCCGAGCGCGTCCAGCGCCCGCCGCTCGGTGGGCGAGAACCGCGCCGCCGGCCGCGGAGCGGTCGCCACCCGCTCGCCGTCCCGGCCGGGGTTCAGCGTGGCGTTCTCGCCCAGAACCTCGAAGGGATCCTCGAAGCCGAAGCGCGCCCAGGCGCGCCCCTCGGCATGGCCGGCGCCGGCGGCGTCCGGCGCGCCGGGCTTGCCGAAGCGCCAGGTGGGCCGACCCCAGAGACGGTCGGATTCGACGAAGGCCGCGAAATCGTCCTCCGTCCAGTTGTCGAAGTAGTTCCAAGCCTGATTGTACTCGCGCACATGGTCGAGGCAGAACCACCAGTACTCGTCCAGCCGCTCCGGCGAGCGCGGCGCCCGGTACTGACCGATCGCGTCGCATCCCTTTCGATCGCAGCGGCGCCCCCGCGCCTCGAATGCGCCCGACATGCCGCGCCGCCGGGTCCGCCGGCGCTTGTCGGCGGAGACGGAGACGTCGTAGTCGAAGGGCGAACGTTGCGGCACCGGGCGCTCCGAAGGGGATCGACGAGTCGGACCCGGAAATCTAGCGTTCCGACCGTGAAGCGAAAGACCCCGAGAGGAGACGCGATGACGCCCGCAGACCCCGCAGAAGGCCCCGTCGCGCGGCGCATGCGCATCGCGCTCGAGGCCGCCTTCGAGCCCCGGGAGCTCGAGATCCGCGACGATTCCGAGCGTCACCGCGGCCACGGCGGCTGGCGCGAAGGAGGCGAGACGCATTTCCACGTCCGCCTCGTCAGCCCCGTCTTCGACGGCCTCTCGCGGGTCGAGCGTCAGCGCCGCGTCCATGCCGCGCTGAAGGCCGAACTCGAGGACCGCGTGCACGCGCTCTCGCTCAGCCTCTCCGGAACCGCCGCGCCATGAGGGCCGCCGCGCCATGAGGGCCGCCGCGATCGTGCCGCTGCTCGCCGCCGCGGGGGCGCTTTCGGGATGCGTCGCGGCCTCGGTCGCGGGCGCCGCCGTCGGCACGGCGGCGAGCGTCGCGGGCACGGCGGTCTCGACCACCGCGGACGTCGTCGGCGGGGTCGTCGGCGCCGGGGTCGGCGTCGTCACCGACGACGACTGACCCCGTCGCCGAGGCGCCTCAGCGCTTCGCCGGGCCGAGACGCGGCGCGTCCGGGTCGGGATGCAACCGTCGGTCCGCGTCGGGGTCGGGCGCGGGGGAGAGCCGGAGGGCCGGCTCGCTCCGCGCGGTGGCGTCGGCTTCGGCGGAGGGACGCGGCGGCGCGCCCCGCGCGAAGGCGCGGTCGACGGCGTCGTCGGGGTCTGGCCGAGCGCCTGCCGCCGTCTCCGCCGCGAGGGCGTCGGTCCCGGCCCGGCCCCGGCGGAACACCAGCACCGTGCGCCATTCCGTGCGCCGCCCGCCGAACCAG
>DATFKM010000257.1:0-3410 GCA_035268645.1 Paracoccaceae bacterium
CCCCTGACCCCGACCGCGGACCCGCCGATGCCGAACGCCCCCGACCCCGAGACCGACCGGCGCTGGATGCGCCTCGCCCTGACGCTCGCGCGCCGCGGGCTCGGCCGGGTGGCGCCCAACCCCTCGGTCGGCTGCGTCGTCGTCAAGGACGGCCGCGTCGTCGGGCGCGGCTGGACCCGCCCCGGCGGACGCCCGCACGCCGAGCGGGTCGCCCTCGACGCCGCCGGCCCGGCCGCCCGCGGGGCCACGGCCTACGTCACGCTCGAGCCCTGCGCCCATCACGGCCGCACGCCGCCCTGCGCCGAGGGGCTGCGCGAGGCCGGCCTCGCCCGCGTCGTCGCCGCCATCCGCGACCCCGACCCGCGCGTCGACGGCAAGGGCTTCGCCATCCTCCGCGAGGCCGGCGTCGACGTCGCCGCCGGGGTCTGCGCCGCCGAGGCCGAGGCGCTGAACGCCGGCTTCCTCTCGCTCCACCGCCGCGGCCGGCCCTGGCTGACGCTGAAGATGGCGGGTTCGCTCGACGGGCGCATCGCCACGGCGAGCGGCGAGAGCCGCTGGATCTCGGACGAGCCGGCCCGCGACTGGGCGCATCTGCTGCGGGCCGAGGCCGACGCCATCCTCGTCGGCATGGGCACCGTCCGGGCCGACGACCCGCGGCTCGACTGCCGGCTGCCCGGCCTCGAGAACCGCTCGCCCCGCCCGGTCCTGCTCGACCCGCGCCTCACGCTCTCCGAGGAGACCGGCCTCGTCCGCCGGGCCGCCGAACGCCCGCCCCTGCTGCTGCACGGGCCCGAGGCCGACCCCGCCCGTGCCGACGCCCTGCGCGCGCTCGGCGTCGAGGCCGAGGCCGTCCCCCTCGACGGCGCCGGCGTCGACCTCGCCGCCGCCTTGGCCGCGATGGGCCGGCGCGGGATCACCCGTGTGCTCTGCGAAGGCGGCGGACGCCTCGCCGCCGCGCTGCTCGCCGGCGGGCACGTCGACGAGGTGCACTGGGCGACGGCGGGCGTCGCGCTCGGGGCCGAGGGACGCCCCGCCGTCGGACCCCTCGCGCTCGACCGCCTCGCCGACGCGCCGCGCATGGACCTGACCGCGACGCGGCGCCTCGGCCCGGACGTGCTCAGCCTCTGGCGCCCGCTGGGCTGACGCGCTAGCTGCGGTTTCGAAGGAGGCACGCCCCATGTTCACCGGAATCGTCATCGACGTCGGCGAGGTCGCAAGGCTCGACGCGCGCGGGGATCTCCGCGCCCGGATCGCCTGCGCCCCGTCGACCGCCGAGGCCGCGATCGGCGCCTCCATCGCCTGCGACGGCGTCTGCCTGACCGTGGTCGACCGCGGCCGCGACGGCGGACGCGGCTGGTTCGAGGTCGACGTCAGCGCCGAGACGGTGGCCTCGTCCAATCTCTCCGGGTGGAGCCCCGGCACGCGGATCAACCTCGAACGCTCGCTCAGGGTCGGCGACGAGCTCGGCGGCCACATCGTCACCGGACACGCGGACGGCGTCGCCGAGGTGCTCTCGGTCGAGCCGGAGGGCGACTCGATCCGCATGCGCTTTCGGGCGCCGAAGGGACTCGCGCGCTTCATCGCGCCGAAAGGCTCGGTGGCCTTGAACGGAACCTCCCTTACGGTCAACGAGGTCGAGGGCGACGTCTTCGGCGTGAACCTCATCCCGCACACGCGGGAGGTCACGAACTGGGGCGACACCCGGCCGGGCGACCGCGTCAATCTGGAGGTAGACCCGCTCGCCCGCTACGTCGCGCGCCTCGCCGAGGCGATGGCCTGAGCGCCCGCCGGGGCGAGGCGCCGAGCGCGCACCGCAGGGGCGACGGGCAGGGCCCGCCGCCCCTCCAGCGCCTCAGCCGTCGGCGCCGGTGAGCGCGCCGTAGGTCATGTTGCGCAGCACGTGGCGCACGCCGACGCGGCTCTTGGGCGACTGCATCATGTAGAGGACGAACATGTCCTCCTCGGGATCCCAGACGACGTAGGTCCCGGCCGCGCCGCCCCAGTAGTACTCGCCCGGATTGCCGACCGTCGGCGCCACGCCGGTCGAGGTGCGGACGCCGAAACCGAGCCCGAAGCCGTAGCCCGGTCCCGGCAGATAGTACTTGCCCGGGCCGATCGACCCGAGATGGTCGGCCGTCATGTACTCGACCGTCGCCGGGGAAAGGATCCGCACGCCGTCGAGCTCGCCGCCGTTCAGCAGCATCTGCGCGAAGCGCGAATAGTCGTGGATCGTCGAGACGAGCCCTCCGCCGCCCGATTCGAAGCTGGGTCGCCGGCGCGGGTCGAACATGTCGAATGGACCGATCTTCCGGTCGTCCGCCTTCGCCTCCGCGATCCGGGCGCGGCCCGCCTCGTCCTCGACCCAGAAGCCCGTGTCGTCCATGCCGAGGGGACCGAAGATCCGCGCCTCGAGCGCCTCGCCGAGCGGCCGGCCGTCCACCGCCTCGATCACCGCGCCCAGGACGTCGGTGGCGCGGGAATATTCCCAGGCGGCGCCCGGCTGATGTTCCAGCGGCAGCTTCGCGAGTTCCGCCGCGATCCGCATGTTGTCCATCGTGGCGTAGTCGACGGGCGAGTTCAGCAGCGCCTCGCGCGCCGGGCCCGACCCGAAGAAGCCGTAGGTCAGGCCTGCGGTGTGACGCAGCAGGTCCTGCACGGTCGGGGCGCGGCGGGCCGGCTCGGTCACCAGGCCGCCGTCGTCCGCGACGCCGGTGACGACCGTCATCGCGTCCCAGCCCGGCAGATAGGCCGAGACCGGCGCGCCGAGATGCAGCCGCCCCTCCTCGACCAGCTGCATCGCCGCCACCGAGGCGATCGGCTTGGTCATCGAGTAGATGCGGAAGATGGCGTCCTCCGACATCGCCTCGCCGCCTTCGGTCCGCTCGCCCAAGGTGGAGAGATGCGCGACCTCGCCGTCCCGCGCGATCATCACGATGGCGCCCGGGAAGGCCCCCGCATCGATCCGCGCCTGAATGGCCGCATCGAGCGCCGAAAGCGCCTCGGGGTCGAACCCGAGATCCGCGGCGGCGCCGCGCGGCAGCGGTTCGCCGGCCGTGAGCGGCCCGGCGAGGCCCAGCGCCAGACCGGCGGCGAGGGCGTAGGGGATGCGTCTCATGCAAGTCCTCCCTGTCGAACTCTTTGGCCGGGACGGCGTCCCGGCGGAGCGAAGCTTGCACGCGGGGCGTGTCCGGCGGAAGGCCCCGTCTCGCATGACGCGACGGCGCCGGGCCGGGGCGCGCCCCGGCGCCGCGGCCTCTGGAAACCCGGCGCGGGGCGGGATAGGTGACGCTCCGGACAGGAGAGGCGCCCCGAATGACCGAGACCGACTACAGAGACGCCATCTCCTCGGTGGAGGAGATCATCGAGGACGCGCGCAACGGGCGCATGTTCATCCTGGTCGACGACGAGGA
>DATFKM010000258.1:0-5325 GCA_035268645.1 Paracoccaceae bacterium
GGAGCCGAGGATCACCGCCAGTTCCGGCCGCTCCCGCCCCAGCCCGTCGCCGATCGCGGCGACGGCCCGGTCCAGCGTCTCCCCCAGTCCGCTCATGCCACCGCCTCCCGAATCCGCGGCATCAGCTCGCGCACGCCCGCCAAGGTCTCGGCGACGTCGAAGCGGAGCGCGCCGTCGCGCACCACCCAGTCGCCCCCCACCATGACATGCCGCACGTCCGCCTTGGAGGCCGAATAGACCAGATGCGTCAGCGGATCGAACATCGGCACGGCGTGCGGCCGCGTCGCGTCCAGCGCCACCAGATCCGCCGCCTTGCCGACCTCGAGCGAGCCCGTCACGGCGCCGAGGCCCATCGCCTCCGCGCCCGAGAGCGTCGCCATCCGCCAGGCCTCGGCCGTGGTCACCGCCGTCGCGTCCCCGGTCACGCCCTTGTGCAGCGTCGCCGCGAGGCGCAGCGCCAGAAACATGTCCAGATCGTTGCCCGAGATGGCGCCGTCGGTGCCGAGCGCCACCTTCACCCCCGCCCGCAGCATCTCCGGGATCCGCGCGAACCCGCTGGCGAGCTTCAGGTTGGAGGCCGGGTTGTGGACCGCGACCGCGCCGGTCCCGGCGAGGATCGCGATCTCCTCCTCGTCGCAATGCACGCAATGCGCCAGCACCGCGCGGTCGTCGAGGCAGCCGAGCGCGTCGAGATGGCGGATCACCGAGCGGCCGTAGTTCCCCTCGACCGTGGCCTGCTCCGTCGTCGTCTCGGCGGCGTGGGTGGACCAGAGCGCGCCGTGCGCCCGCGCCATCTCGCGCGAGGCGGCGAGGTTCTCCGGCCCCACGGTGTAGGCGCCGTGCGGGAACACGCCCGGGATCAGCCGGTCGCTCGCCGGATGGGCGGCGAAGAACGCCTCCGCGTCGCCGGGCCGGTCCGCCGCCGTCCTGCCGTCCATCCCCGGCGGGTCGAAGAACAGCCCGCCGCAGGAGACCCGGAGCCCGATCTCCGCCGCCGCCTTCGCCGTCTCCTCGGGATGCCAGAACATGTCGACGACGCCGGTGCAGCCGCCGAGCGCCAGTTCCGCGAAGCCGAGCCGGGCGCCGAGGCGGCAGGTCTCGGCGTTCAGCGTCGCGCCCTCGGCCTTCCAGACCGTCTGCAGCCAGGGCTCGAGCGGCAGGTTCTCCACCAGCCCGCGGAACAGCGAATCGGCGGCGTGGCAGTGCGCGTTCACCAGCCCCGCCGCGATCACCAGCCCGCGCCCGTCCACCACCTCCTGCGCCCGGTCGGGCACCTCCCCGATCGCCTCGATCCGCCCGCCCGAGACGGCGACGCCGCCCTCGACGACGCGCCCCTCCGCGTCGCCCGTCACGATCACGGCGTCCCGGATCACGAGATCGGTCATCGTCCCCTCCGCCTTGCTGCGCCGCCGCGACGCTATCCGCCCCGGACGGCGCTGCAAACCCGTCGTAACGGCGAGAACGTTTCCGGAACATTTCCCCTTCGCCCGCCCCCTATCGCGGGGAACCGCGCTCGCCTATCTTGAGCCCCATGCGTGCAAGCCACCTCCCCCGCGCGGCCTCGAAGCCCTTCGAGACACGCGAACGCTGCGTGATCACGGAGCTTCTGAACAGCGCCGAGAGCCCCGCCGCCTCGCTCGCGGAGGCGCGCGTCCGCCCCGGCGTGGTCACGGAGGGCCATGCCCTCGGCGTCGACGAAGCCTACGTGATCACGCAAGGCGAGGGGTGCATGGAGCTCGACGGGCGCCGCTTCGCCGTGCAGGCGGGCGACGCCGTGACGATCCCCGCGGGCGTCGCCCAGCGCATCGAGAACACCGGCGCCGGGGACCTCGTCTTCCTCTGCCTCTGCACCCCGCGCTTCACGCCGGACACCTACCGACCCCTCGAAGGAGACGCGCCATGAAGATCGACGGCGTCCCGTACCGCACCATCTGGCCGGCCGACGACGGCGAGGGCGTGATGATCCTCGACCAGACCCTGTTCCCGCACCGGTTCGAGACGGCGCGGCTGACGGGTCTCGAGGATGCCGCCCGCGCCATCAAGACGATGCAGGTCCGCGGCGCGCCCCTGA
This sequence comes from Paracoccaceae bacterium, assembly GCA_035268645.1. GTDB lineage: Bacteria > Pseudomonadota > Alphaproteobacteria > Rhodobacterales > Rhodobacteraceae > Albimonas. The sequence goes on from DATFKM010000258.1 coordinate 2,072, forward strand.
TCGGCGCGACGGCCGCCTACGGCCTCGCCCTCGCGCTGCGGAGGAGCGCGACCGATCAGGCGCTTGCGGAGGCCGCGGACACCCTGCGCGCGACCCGCCCCACCGCCGTCAACCTCGCCTGGGCGCTCGAGCGGATGCGCGCCCGCCTCGCGCCCCTGCCCGAGGGCGACCGCGTCGAGGCCGCCTGGCTCGAGGCGGCCGCGCTCTGCGAGGAGGACGTCGCGATCAACTCCGCCATCGGCGATCACGGCCTGCCGCTGCTCGCCGCCGTGCACGCCCGCCACCCCGACCGCCCGGTGCGCGTGCTGACCCACTGCAACGCCGGCTGGCTGGCGACGGTGGACTGGGGGACCGCGACCGCGCCGATCTACAAGGCGCACGAGAAGGGAATCCCGGTCGAGGTCTGGGTCGACGAGACCCGCCCGCGCAACCAGGGCGCCTATCTGACGGCCTGGGAGCTCGGCCGTCACGGCGTGCCGCATCAGGTGATCACGGACAACGCCGGCGGGCACCTGATGCAGCGCGGCCTGGTCGACGTCGTGATCACGGGCACCGATCGAACCACGGCCACCGGCGACGTCTGCAACAAGATCGGCACCTATCTCAAGGCGCTCGCCGCGGCGGACAACGACGTGCCCTTCCACGTCGCCCTCCCGTCGCCGACGATCGACTTCTCGGTCGAGGACGGACGGACCATCCCGATCGAGGAGCGGGGCGGCGACGAGGTCAGCCATGTCAGCGGCCTGACCGAGTCGGGCGACGTGATCACGGTGGGGCTGCTGCCGCCCGGCTCGCCCGCCGCCAACCCCGCCTTCGACGTCACGCCGGCCCGCCTCGTGACCTCCCTGATCACCGAGCGCGGCGTCTGCCCCGCCACCCGGGACGGCATCGCCACGCTCTTCCCGGAGCGCGCCGCCGCCTGACCGGCCGGAGAGCGCCGATGCATCCCAACCCCGCCTTCCGGAAGGCCGAGGCCGCGGCGAACCTCGCCTTCGCCGCCGAGCGCGGCTTCGGCCTGCTCGCCGTCTCGGCCCCCGGAGGCCCGCTCGCCGCGCATGTCCCTTTCGTGATCACGGAAGACGGCGCGACGCTGGAGACCCATCTGGTCCGCTCGAATCCCATCGCGCGGGCGCTCGCCGGGGGACCCGTCCCCGCCCTCCTCGCCGTCTCCGGACCCGACGGCTACGTCTCGCCGGACTGGTACGGCACGCAGGATCAGGTCCCGACCTGGAACTACGTCGCCGTGCATTTCCGTGGCCCGCTGAGCCTCGCCGCGCCCGAAACCCTGCGCGACGTGCTCGCCCGGATCTCCGACACCTTCGAGCCGCGCCTCGCCCCCAAGCGCCCCTGGACCATGGACAAGATGACGCCCGCCGCGCTCGAGCGGCTGATGCGCGCCATTGTCCCCGCGCGCCTGACGATCGAGGGCGTGGACGGCACATGGAAGCTCGGCCAGAACAAGGACGAGAGCGCCCGCCTCGGCGCGGCGGCGGGGGTCGAGGGCTCGGTCGGGGCCGATCTCGCCGCCCTCGCCGCGCTGATGCGCGATCCGCCCGCCTGACGCGCCGCCGTCCCCGGGCGCGCGGGGGTGGGCGGGCGGGCCGTGCGCCCGGGGACGGCGGCGCGGGGTCAGGTCGCCGGGGTCCTCGCGCCCTTCTTCGCCTTCTTCGGCTTGAACGGCGCCATTCCGGCGCGGGCCAGAGCGTCGGCGCGCTCGTTCTCCGGGTGGCCGGCATGGCCCTTCACCCATTCCCAGCGCACCGTGTGGCGCGCCTGCGCGGCGTCGAGCCGTCGCCAGAGGTCCTCGTTCTTCACCGGCTTGCGGTCCGCGGTCTTCCAGCCGTTCCGCTTCCAGCCGTGGATCCAGCCGGTCACGCCGCCCTTCACGTAACTGGAATCCGTGATCACGGTGATCGCGGACGGCCCCTTCAGCGCCTCCAGCGCCGAGATCGCGGCCATCAGCTCCATCCGGTTGTTCGTGGTCGGCGCCTCGCCGCCCGAAAGCTCGCGCTCGCGCAGCACCGCGTCGCCCTCCTTCGCGACCAGCAGCGCCCCCCAGCCGCCCGGCCCCGGATTGCCCGAGCAGGCGCCGTCGGTATAGGCGAAGAGCTCAGCCATCGACGAACACGTCCATCATCCCCTCCTCGGCGCCGTCCCAGCCCGTCGCCGTCTCGCGCGTGATCACAGGCGCGCCGAAGCCCGCCGCCGTCAGCGCCTCCGTCAGCGACGCCTCGCTCCAGTAGACGTAGCGACGGCCGAGCGCGTCGCGCCGCTCCCCCTCGCCCTCCTTCAGTCCGAGATGGAGCGTGCCGCCCGGCCTCAGCGCGCGCCGCAGCCGCGCCAAGATGTCCGGCATCGCCTCGCGCGGCGCATGCAGCAGCGAAAAGCTGGCCCAGACGCCGTCATAGGCGTCCCGCTCCTCGATCTCCTCGAAACGCGCCACCTCCGCCGGCACGCCGCGCGCCCGCGCCTCGGCCACCAGCCCGGCGGAGCCGTCGACGGCCCGCACCCGCAGCCCCGCGGCGATCATCTCCGCCGCCGCCCAGCCCGCCCCGCAGCCGAGATCCAGCGCCGCGCCGCCCTCCGGCATCCGCGCCAGGAAGACCCGAAGCGCCGTCCGCGGCGAGGCGGCGGCGGACCACTCGGCATAGGCCGGCGCGTCCCGGTCGTAGACGGCGAGCGTCGCGGCGTCGGCCGTGCCGCTCACTGCGCCGCGGCCGACTCGCGCAGCACCCGCGGCACCTTGAACTCCACCGCCTCCTGCGCGGTCTCCACCAGCTCCAGCGTCACGTCGTAGCGCTCGCGGAAGGCGTCGACCACCTCGTCGACCAGCACCTCCGGCGCGCTCGCCCCGGCGGTGACGCCGATGCAGCCCGCGCCCTCCAGCGCCCGCCAGTCGATGTCCGCCGCCCGCTGCACCAGCTGCGCGTAACCGCAGCCGGCCTTGCGCCCGACCTCCACCAGCCGCCTGGAGTTCGACGAGTTCGGCGCCCCGATCACCAGCAGGGCGTCGGCTCGCGGGGCCAGCGCCTTGACCGCCTCCTGCCGATTGGTGGTGGCGTAGCAGATGTCCTCCTTGTGCGGCCCCTTGATCGCCGGGAACCGCGCCCGAAGCGCCGCCGCCACCTCCGCCGTGTCGTCCACGCTCAGCGTCGTCTGCGTCACGAAGGCCAGCCGCTCGGGATCCCGCGGCGCCAGCGTCGCCACGTCCTCCGCCGTCTCGACCAGCAGCACCTCGCCCTCCGGCAGCTGGC
>DATFKM010000259.1:0-3755 GCA_035268645.1 Paracoccaceae bacterium
GTGTCGGGCGCGATCACCAGCGAGGCGCGCATGTCGCGGCTCTCGAGGCGCAGTTTCTCCTGCGGGCTCGCGAGGCGTTGCGTGTCGGGCCAGACCGCGATCACGTGGTTCGGCCGGTAGCTCAGCGCGTTGATCTGGAACCGCGGCGCCTCCCAGGCGAGACCGGTCTCGGGATCGGCAAGCATCAGGTCGTCGAGTACCACGTCGAACCGGTTGGGAAAGCCCTGCACCCCGAGCGCGCCCGCCTCGGCCACCCAGCCCTCGGCGCGCCGCGCATCGAGCCAGCGCTCGAACGCGCCGAGCGTGGCGCGGCTGCCGATCACCCAGTAGGCAGACCAGAGACCGGCGGCGAGCAGGATGACGACAAGAAGTGCGCGCATGGCTTGCCCCTTTCATGCCCTTCGAGGCGTGTTTACAGAGAGGCGCGAACGAGGAACAGGGGAAAAGGCATGTGGGTGTTCGGCTATGGCTCGCTGGTGTGGAACCCGGGGTTCGAGACGGTCGAGCGGGCGATCGCGCGGCTGCCGGGCTATCGGCGCAGCTTCTGCATGCGCTCGATCCACCATCGCGGCACGCCCGAGGATCCCGGGCTCGTGCTCGCGCTCGACCGGGTGCCCGGCGCGGCGTGCTCGGGTCTCGCGCTGCGCGCGGACCCGGCCCGCGCGGAGGATGTGCTGGCCTACCTGCGCGAGCGCGAACTCGTCTCGGCGGCCTATCACGAGGCATGGCTCGAACTGCATCTCGACGACGGCCGCACGGTCGAGGCGGTGACCTATGTGATGGACGCCGATCACGACCAGTACTGCGGCGATCTCGCCCTCGAGGAGCAGGCGCAGATCATCGCGCGCGCCCATGGCGGCCGCGGCCCCAATGCCGAGTATCTCATCAACACCGAGGCCCATCTGCGCGAGCTCGGCCTCGGCGATACCGATCTCGACTGGCTCGCCGGGCGGGTGCGGGAAATCCGTGGATAAACCTTGGCTTGCGCGCGCGGGCCGCGTAGTCTCCCCGCGATGAGCCAACCTGTCGGGAGCATCCAGATGGAGCAGCCGGACCGCGAGGTCGCGCCGCGGTTTTCAAAGCCCTACCGGCAGATCCTGCTGATGCTGCTCGTGCTGGCGCTGACCGGGGCGGGGGCGGTCCTCGCCGCCCCGCGGGTGATGCCGGTCTTCGAGGCCAACCCGTGGCTCAACGGCTTCATCTTCCTCGTCTTCGTGATCGGCGTGATCGCGACCTTCTGGCAGGTGTTCCAGCTCGTCGGCTCGGTGCGCTGGATCAAGAGCTTCGCGACGCAGGGCGCGGGGCAGGACACGACCGGCCCGCCCTCGCTGCTCGCGCCGATGGCGACGATGCTGCGCGGGCGCGGCCGGCGCGCCCAGATCGCGTCGAGCTCGGCGCGGTCGATCCTCGACTCGGTGGCGCAGCGCATCGACGAGGCGCGCGAGATCACCCGCTACATCGTCAGCCTGCTGATTTTCCTCGGGCTCCTCGGCACGTTCTACGGCCTCGCGACCACGGTGCCGGCGGTCGTCGATACCATCCGCAGCCTCGCCCCGCGCGAGGGCGAGGAGGGGATCGCGATCTTCAACCGGCTGATGACCGGCCTCGAGGCCCAGCTCGGCGGGATGGGCGTCGCCTTCGCCTCGTCGCTTCTGGGCCTGTCCGGCTCGCTCGTGGTCGGGCTGCTCGAGCTCTTCGCCAGCCACGGGCAGAACCGGTTCTACCGCGAGCTCGAGGAATGGATCTCGACCATGACGCGGCTCGGGCTCTCCGAGGGCGAGGATGGCGGCCGCGCGATGATGGCCGAGGCGCTCGACGAGATGACGCGGCAGGTCGAGGGGCTGCAATCGACCGTCGCGCAGTCCGAGATGGGCCGCGCCGTGGTCGATGAAAAGCTCGGCGTGCTGGCCGACTCCATCGAGCGGCTGACCCACCGGATGAGCGACCAGAACCCGGTGCAGGTGGCGCTCATGCGCGTGGCCGAGGGGCAGGAGCGGCTGATCGAGGCGGTCGAGGCGCGCGAAACCAGCGAGGGGCTCGATGCCGAGAGCCGCATGCGCCTGCGCTCGATCGACGTGCAGATGCTGCGCATCCTCGAGGAGATCAGCGCCGGGCGGCAGGAGACGATGACCGAGCTGCGCACGGATCTGGCCGCGCTCACCCGGCTGATGGGACAGGCGCGCGGCGCCGCGGCGCGGTCGGCGCCCTCCCGTGACCCCGGCGGCGACGCGGCCGGAGGGGGCGGCTGACATGGCGCTGTCCCGGCGCAGCGGCGCGCGGTTCCAGAGCGCGATCTGGCCCGGTTTCGTCGATGCGATGACCGGCCTGCTGCTGGTGCTGATGTTCGTGCTGACGATCTTCATGGTGGTGCAGTTCGTGCTGCGCGAGGAGATCAGCGGGCAGGCCAGCGAGCTCGACGCGCTGTCGTCGGAGGTGGCCGAGCTCTCGCGCGCGCTCGGGCTCGAGCAGGACCGCAACGCCACGCTCGAGGACCGGGTCGGCGCGCTGACCGACTCGCTGGGCGAGACGCGCGCCCGCGCCGAGGAACAGGCCGACCTGATCGCGACCCTGCGCGCCGAGAGCGCCGCGCAAACCGAGGCGCTGGCGGCGGCGGAGGGGCGGATCGAATCCTTCGAGGCGCGGGTCGCGGGCCTGCTGTCGGAGCGCGACACGGCCCGGGCGCGCATCGACGCGCTCGAGGGCGAGCGCGCGGCCCTGCGCGACGAGAAGGCGGGGCTCGAGGACCGGCTCGCGGGGCTGCGCGACGAGGTCGACGCCCAGGCCGAGGCCGCGCGCCTCGCGGCGGCGCGCCGCGAGGCGCTGGCGGCGCTCGTGGCCGATCTGCGCGCGCGCAACGCCGAGGCGGCGCAGGCGCAGGCCGCCCTCGACGACGAGGTCGCAAGCCTGGAGGACCGGCTGAGCGACGCCGAGGCCGCGCGGATCGCCGAGGCCGAGGCGGCCGCGGCGCTGCGCGAGCGGCTCGAGGGTTCGCAGGCCGAGCTGACGGCGATGACCATGGCGCTGGAGGCCGAGCGCCGCCGCGCCGAGGAGACGCTGACCCTGCTGGCCGCGGCCGAGAGCGCGCGGGACGACCTCGACGCGCGGCTCGCGCAGGCGCTCACGCGCGCCGAGGAGGCGCAGGCGGCGCGGGCCGAGGCCGAGGCGGCGCTCGACGAGACGGGCGGCACGCTGGAGGAGACGCGCGACGCGCTTGCGCAGGCGCAGGCGCGCATTCGCGCCCTCGAGACCGATCTCGCACGGGCCGTGGCCGCCCGGACCGACGCCGAGGCCGCGGCGATGGACGCCGAGGCGGTGCGCGCGCGGCTGGTCGCGGCGCTGGCCGCGCGGCAGACCGCCGAGGCGGAGGCGGCCGAGCGGCTGGACGAGGCGGAGCGTCAGGCACGGCTGCTGGCGCAGGCGCGCGCCGAGCTGGCCGAGCAGGAGGACGTCTCCGACGCCGCGCAGCGGCAGCGGGCCCTGCTCAACACGCAGGTGACGGCGCTGCGCGCGCAGCTCTCCGAGCTTCAGTCGCTTCTGGACGCGGCGGAGGCGCGCGAGGCCGAGGCCGAGGTCGAGATCGAGAGGCTCGGCGATCGGCTCAACTCCGCGCTGGCGCGCGTGGCCTCCGAAGAACGCCGGCGGCGCGAGGCCGAGCAAGAGCGCGCGCGCCTGCTCGAGGAGAAAGCCGAACGGCTCGCGGAGCAGAACGAGAACCTCGAGAGGTACCGCTCCGAATTCTTCGGGCGCTTGCGGGA
>DATFKM010000260.1:0-9493 GCA_035268645.1 Paracoccaceae bacterium
GTCGCCGCGCGGCTGGAGGCGCTGGCGCCGCCCGGCGGGCTCTGCATCTCCGGGCTCGTGCAGGCCTGCCTCACGCCCGTCCTCGCCGCGGAGTTCTCGGACTCGGGCGAGCGGGCGCTGAAGAACATCGCCCGGCCGGTCCCCGTCTTCACCTGGCCCTCCGGCGCGGCCCCCGCGCTCGGCGACGATCCGGACCTGCCGGAGGCCGGCGGCGGCGGCGGCGCGGTGGCGCTGCTGGCGTTCGAGGATCTGACCGGCGATCCCGCGCTGCGCCACCTCGCCGCCGGGCTCGACGAGGATCTGGCGCCGGTGCTGGCGGGGCTGGACGAGCTGCGCCTCGTCGCGGCGCCCGCCGGCCTCGGCGCGGGCGTCGGGGCCGCCCGCCTCGGGCGCGAGCTCGGCGCCGGCTGGCTGCTCGCCGGGGCGGCGCGCGCCTCGGGCGGGCGGGCGCGCGTCACCGCCCGGCTGATCGACTGCGCCGCCGACCGCACCGTCTGGGCGCGGCGCTTCGACGGGACGCTGGACGACGTCTTCGCCTTTCAGGACGCCATCGTCGAGGAGATCGCCGCCGCCGTGCAGGTCGCGGTCTCGGACGGCGAGCAGGCGGCGCTCTGGCGGCGCGAGGCCGGGGATCCCGAGGCCTACCGCCACTTCCTCGCCGGCCGGGCCGCCTACAAGGACTACGGCCGCGCCTCCAACCTCGCGGCGCGGGAGCGCTTCGCCCGCGCGGTGGAGATCGCCCCGCGCTTCGCCGCGGCCCTCGTCGGCCTCGCCCGCACCCATGTCGAGGACGCGAGCTTCGGGTGGACCGAGACGCCGGCCGAGAGCCTCGAGGCGGCGCGCGCCCTGCTGGAGCGCGCCTTCGCCGTCGCGCCGGAGCACGCCCTCGCCCATGCCGAGACGGCGCACCGCCTGATCGTCGCCGGCGAGCTCGACGCCGCGCTGGAGCATGCCGGGCGCGCGGTCCGCGCCGCGCCGGGCTTCGGCGACGCCTTCCACGTCCGCGCCAGCGTCCTGCTGGCGATGGGCCGCTTCGACGAGGCGGTGCACGACGTCCGCGCCGCGCTGCGCCGCACCCCGGCGGCGCCGGACTTCTACTTCGTCACCCTCGCCGACGCGCATCTCGGCGCCGGGCGATGGCGCGAGGCGCTGGGCGTCGCGCGCCGCGTGCTCCGCCGCCGCCCGCGCTGGCTGACCATGCGCGGCGCCGCGGTCGTCGCGCTCGCCGCCCTCGGCGAGACGGCCGAGGCCCGCCGCGCCGCCGCCGAGATCCGCGCCCTCTCGCCCCGCTTCACCGCCGAACGCTGGCGGCGCGTGCAGCTCAACGCGGCGCGCCCCGACATGCCCGCCCTCGCCGCCCGGCTGGTCGAGGCGGGCCTGCCCGCCTGACGCCGCGGCGGAGGGTGGCGCCGCCCGCCCGCCGTGGCACTCTGCCCCGAACGAAAAGACGCCCCGAGGGAGACCCCATGTCCGACGTCGCCGAGCGCATCCGCCTCGCCCGCCAGCAGTCCATCGCCGACACGCTGCGCCGCTCCGCCCGCCGCCACCCCGACAAGCCCGCCATCCTCTGCGGCGACGTCGCCTGGAGCTACGCGGAGTTCGACGCCCTGACCGACCGCCTCGCGCGCGGCCTGCTGGCGCGCGGGCTGGTCGGGGGCGACCGCGTCGCGATCCTCTCGCGCAACTCCCACGCCTTCGCCGCGCTGCGCTACGCCGTCGCCCGCGCCGGGCTGGTGCTCGTCCCGATCAACTTCATGCTGAACGCGCACGAGGTCGGCTACATCCTCGAAAGCTCCGGCGCCCGCGCCCTCGCCTACGGGCCGGACATGGCCGCCCTCGCCGCCGAGGCCGCCGGGGGCTCGGCCGTCGAATGGCGCCTCGCCCTGCCCGGCGAGGGCGCCGCCGCCGCCCCGCTTCCGGGCGACGCGAGCTTCGAGGACGCGCTCGACCCCGACGCGACGCCCCTTCTCTCCGGGCTGAGCGAGGCCGACCTCGCCCAGATCGTCTACACCTCCGGCACAGAGAGCCTGCCGAAGGGCGCCATGCTCACCCACGGCGCGGTGCTCTGGGAATACGTCTCCTGCATCGTCGACGGCGGCATGTCGCGCGAGGACGTGATCCTCCACGCCCTGCCGCTCTATCACTGCGCGCAGCTCGACGTGTTCCTCGGCCCCGCCGTGATGCTCGGCATGACCTCCGTGATCACCGGCGCGCCGACGCCCGACAACCTTCTGGGGCTGCTGGAGCGCCACGCCATCACCAGCTTCTTCGCCCCGCCGACGATCTGGATCGGCCTCCTCCGCGCCGAGGGCTTCGACGCCGCCGACCTCTCCCAGCTCGAGAAGGGCTATTACGGCGCCGCGATCATGCCGGTGGAGGTGCTGCGCGAGCTCGCCCGCCGCCTGCCGAACGTCCGGCTCGTCAACTTCTACGGTCAGACCGAGATCGCCCCCCTCGCCACCTTCCTGCCGCCGGAGGAGCAGCTCTCCCATGCCGGCAGCGCCGGGAACGCCGCCCTCAACGTCGAGACCCGCGTGGTGGACGACGCCATGAACGACGTCGCCCCGGGCGAGATCGGCGAGATCGTCCACCGCTCCCCCCACCTGATGAGCGGCTACTGGAACGACCCCGAGCGCACCGAGGCCGCCTTCGCCGGCGGCTGGTTCCATTCCGGCGACCTCGCCGTCCGCGACGCCGAGGGCCGCATCACCGTGGTCGACCGCAAGAAGGACATGATCAAGACCGGGGGCGAGAACGTCTCCTCCCGCGAGGTGGAGGAATGCGTCTACCTGCTGCCGGAGGTCGCCGAGGTCGCCGTGATCGGCCTGCCGCATCCGAAATGGATCGAGACGGTGGTCGCCGTCGTCGTCCCGAAATCGGGCGCGACGGTGGACGAGGCCGCGGTGATCGCCCACTGCCGCGAGCGGCTCGCCCACTACAAGGCCCCGACCCGCGTGATCCTCGCCGAAGGGCTGCCGAAGAACCCCAGCGGCAAGATCCTCAAGCGCGATCTCCGGGCCGAGCACGGCGGCGACCACGACCACCTTCCGGGCGCCGCCGAGGCCTGAGCCGGGGCAGGGGGGGCCGCCCGGCCCCTCCCCGCCGCCCTCAATGCCCGCCGAGCACCAGCGAGGTGATCGGGTAGCGCAGCGTCTGCAGCCGCAGCATCGCGGCGTGCACCACCCCCACCGTCTCCACGACGTGCAGATAGACCCACCCGGCGGTGGAGAGCCCCGGCTCGTCCAGCCGGTCATGCGTCGTGGTGTAGGCGTTGGCGACGCAGCGGCTGCCCGGCGGCACGCCCTCGAGCCCGCCCTCCCAGAGCGGCTCCATGTAGGCCGTGATCGAGCCCTGCGGCCCCATCGCGGAGGCGTCGATCAGCCGGTCGGTGGGGCGGAACTGCCCCGCCGCGATCACGTCCTGAACCTCGACCACCACCATCGGAATGATGGTGAAGGGCTTGGAGGCGCAGGACATCTCCGCCAGCGTGCCCGGCCTGACGATCGACGCGGCGAGTTGGTCGAACCCCGCCTGAGCCCGACGCCGCCCGCTCTCGACCGGCACCAGCACGCCGCCGGTCCGGAACATCGGGTTCACGATGTCCCCGATCTGCAGCGAGAACTGCTCCAGGCGCCCCGTGACCCCGGCCCGCACCACCGTCCGGTCGAGCATCACCTGCGCCTCGTCCACCGCCGCCTCGGCGGCGGCGACGCGCGCGGGCAGCAGGGTCCGCACCTCCGCCTCGGTCGCCGCGCGCTGCGCCGCGGCCGCCTCCAGCGCCCCGCGCCGGACGTCGACGAGGCTCTGGCGGCGCTCCACCTCCTGCTCGGTGATCGCGGGGGAGTTCCGCGCCTGCAGCTCGAGCGCCCGCGCGAGGTCGTCCTCCGCCTGCCGCAGCGCCGCGGCCGCCTGCGCCTCCTGCGCCGCCGCGGCGGCGAGCCGGGAGTCGGCCACCGAGAGCGCGGCCTCCGCCTCCGCCAGGCGCTGACGCGCCGCCTCCAGCCGCGCGCGCTCGTCCTCGTCGTCGAAGGTGAAGATCGGCTCGCCCGCCTGGACGACCGCGTTGTTGCGGGCGTGGATCTCGACGACGCGTCCCGTGGCGTCCGGCAGGATCGACACGGTGCGGAAGTAGAGCGTCACGTTCGTCGTGGAGGGGTGGTAGTAGAAGATCAGCGTGATCAGACCCACCGTCAGGATCAGGCAGGCGGTGATCCCGTAGCGCAGCTCGTACCACATCGAGAAGAAGGTGATCTCGCGTCCCCAGCGCTTGCCCTGCAGGCGTCGGCGCAGAAGGTAGTCCGGCAGCACCGTGAGCGAGGCGCAGAGCAGCAGCTCCAGCATCAGCCGTCCTCCCGCCGAGCCGCGCCCTCGGGGGCGGAGGGGGGCGCCGGCGCGGCCGGCGGGGGGGGCGTCGCCTCGCCCTGCGGCGCCCCGCGCGGATCGAGCGCGTTCGCGATGCGCTGGAGCGGCGTCGAGTAGTCCGGCAGCCGCACCACCGCGAGCAGCAGCGCCGCGATCCAGAACAGGTGCTGATGCGTGAACAGCGCCAGCAGCGTCAGCACGGTGATGATCTGGAGCTGCGTGTTGGAGGTCTTGTGCGCCATCCGTTCGGGCAGCGAATGCAGGCTCAGATAGAGGATGCCCAGCCCGAACACCGCGAGAAGCAGGAACGCCACCATGATCGTGAACAGTCCGTCGGACCCGTCCGCCCCGGGGATGAAGGGGGGCAGGTGGTGCGGCGCCATCGGATGCGCGTCTGAGGACATGGTCGCTCCCTCGTCCCGGGCGGCCCTTCGCGGCGGGGCGGGAAACCTATGGCGATTCGGCGCCATCGCGTCCAGAACAAAGCCCGAAGCGCAGGAGCCGCCATGCCCCCCGCCCTGATCGGCCTCGACGCCGACGACACCCTCTGGCACAACGAAAGCGTCTTCCGCATGACCGAGGCGCGCTTCGCCGCGCTGCTCGGGGACCACGCGGCGCCGGAGGCCGTCTCCGCACGCCTTCTCGAGACCGAGCGGCGCAACCTCGCCCTCTACGGCTACGGCGTGAAGGGCTTCACCCTCTCCATGATAGAGACCGCGCACGAGATCGCCGAGGGCGACTGCCCGCCGGAGATCACGCGGGCCATCCTCGCCTTCGGGCGGGAGATGCTGGCCCACCCGGTCGAGCCCTTCGAGGGCGTCGCCGGGACGCTGGAGATCCTCGCCCGCCGCGCCCCGCTCGTGCTCGTCACCAAGGGCGACCTCTTCGACCAGGAGCGCAAGCTCGCCCAGTCGGGCCTCGGGGAGCTGTTCTCGGCCGTGGAGATCGTCTCGGAGAAGACGCCGGAGACCTACGCCCGCCTCTTCGCCCGCCACGGCGAGGGGCCGGAGCGCGCGGTGATGGTCGGCGACTCGCTCCGCTCCGACGTGCTGCCGGCGCTGGACGCCGGCGCCTGGGCCGTCCACGTCCCCTACGAGATCGTCTGGGCGCACGAGGCGGCCGACCCGCCCGAGGCCCATCCCCGCTTCCGCCGGCTCGACGCCCTCTCCGGGCTCCCGGCCCTTCTCGACGAACTGGAGACGCCATGACCGTTCCCGCCACCATGCAGGCCCTCGTCACCCGCTTCGGCGGCTTCCAGGACGCCCCCGGCCCGCAGATCGACAGCCTCGCCGACTGGTGCGCCCTCGCCGAGCTGCCGACGCCCGAGCCGAAGGCGGGCGAGGTGCTGATCCGCGTGCGCCTCGCCTCGGTGAACCCCTCGGACCTGCACTACGTCAAGGGCAGCTACGGCCAGCCCCGGATCGAGGGCGGCCCCGCCGGCTTCGAAGGCTGCGGCGACGTCGTCGCCGGCCGCGGCGACTGGGCGGAAAGCCTCGTCGGCCGCCGCGTCGCCTTCGTCGCCGGCACGGGCGGCGCCTGGGCGGACTACGTCACCGCCGACGCCGCCACCGTGATCCCGCTCCGCGACGACCTCCGCGACGAGGACGGCGCCGCGCAGATCGTGAACCCCCTCACCGCGATGGCGCTCTTCGACATCGCGCGGGAGGCCAAGGCCGAGAGCTTCGTCGCCACCGCCGCGGCCAGCCAGCTCGGCAAGCTGCTCGCCGGCCTCGCCCGCGACGAGGGGATCCCGATGATCGCCGTGGTGCGCCGCGAATCCCAGCTCGAGCTCCTGCGCGAACAGGGCGCCGCGGAGGCCGTCCTCTCCACGGCCCCCGACCTCGGGGAGACCTTCGCGGAGCTCGCGCGCCGGATGAAGCCGCGCATCCTTCTCGACGCGGTGGCCGACCAGATCTCCGCCGACCTCTTCTTCGCCATGCCCAACCGCGCGCGCTGGGTGGTCTACGGCCAGCTCGATCCCTCCGGCGCGCATCTCGACAAGCTCGGCTCGCTGATCTTCACCGGCAAGCGGATCGAGGGCTTCTGGCTCACCGAATGGATGCGCAGCGCGAGCTCCGAGCGCCGCGTCGGCGTGGTGCAGGAGGTGCAGGCCCGCTTCGCGGACGGCCGCTGGCGCACCGACGTCACCGCCGTCCTGAGCCTGGAGGAGGCGCCCGAGCGTCTCGCCGAGGCGCTGGAGGTCCCGAACGGCAAGGTCATGCTGCGCCCCGGCGGCTGAGGCCGCGGAAAGGCTCGCCGCGCCGGGGCGGTCTCGGCTATCCTCGCCCGGCCCCGGCCCCGGCGCCAAGGAGACCCGCGATGTCCGAGACCCCGACCTTCACCCTCGGCATCGCCATGGCCGGGGCCATCTCCGCCGGCGCCTACACCGCCGGCGTGATGGACTTCCTGATCCGCGCCGTGCGCCTGCACAACGCGCAGGTCGGCACGCCCGGCGGCCCGAAGCACCGCATCGTGATCAAGGCGATGTCCGGCGCCTCGGCGGGCGGCATCACGGCGGCCCTCACCGCCGCCGCGCTGATCGAGGGGGTCCGCGAGGAGTCCGAGGCGACGGACGCCGAGCTCACGGTCGACGACGAGACCTTCGCCTACGACCACGCCCTCGGCATCCTGCACGAGATCTGGGTGGAGAGCGTCGACCTCGTCTCCGGCGACGGCCTGCTCGGCACGGGGGACCTCCGCGGCCGCCGGCCCGTGCGCTCCCTGCTCGACGCCGAGGTGCTGGACCGTCAGGCGGGAAAGGCCCTTCGCGACGTGCGCTGGAACGGCGAGCGGCACGACTGGCTGGCGCGGGAGTTCGAGCTGTTCCTGACCACCACCAGCCTCGACGGCGTGCCGTTCCTCGCGCCATTCGCCGCGGGCGGCGGCGACATCGCCGGTCACCCGATGGCCCGCCACGGCTTCGCCCGGCACTTCCGGCTCACGGGGCTCGGCGCCGCGGAGATCGACTGCCCCTGGCTCGAGGCCTGGGGCGACGCCGGGGTCCCGCTGACGCTTCCCGCGCCGGGCGAGCCCGTGCCCTTCGAGGTCCCCGACGCGCAGGCCGGTCCGCACGAGACCTGGAACGAGCTGCGCCTCACCGCCTTCGCCTCCGGCGCCTTCCCCGCCGGCCTCGCGGCGCGCTTCATGCACCTCACCGCCGACGAGTTCTGGATCGATCCCGCCCGCGTCGAGGCCGGCGGGACGGCGCGCGGCGGCGCCCTGCCGCTCGACATCGACTGGAAGCTGCGGCCCACGCCGGCGGCGGACTTCCTCACCGCGACGCCGCCGCGCGAGCTGACCGCGACGGCGGTCGACGGCGGGCTGGTCAACAACGAGCCGTTCGAGCTCGTGCGCTTCGCGCTCCGCCCGCGCGATCCCGAGGCGGACCCCTCGCGGCCCGAGGGCCGCCGGCGCCACCTCCGCTCCAACCCGCCCGAGGCCGAGGCCGCCGACCGCGCCGTGATCATGATCGACCCCTTTCCCGAAGGCCCGACCTTCGACGGTCCGGACCCGCGCGATCCGAGGCGTCTGCTCACCGGCGTCGTGACGCGGATCCTGCGCACGCTGATCAACGAGGCCCGATTCAAGCCGCTGGAGCTGCTGCGCGCGGCCGACGACACCGTGCATTCGCGCTGGCTCATCGCCCCTTCCCGGCGCAGCCGCGACGGCGAACTGGATCACGCGCCGGTGGGAAGCCGCCGGCGCCTGCGTCTCGACAGGCGCGGCGCGGAGGCGATCGCCTCGGGCGTGCTGGGCGGTTTCGGAGGCTTCGCGGACGAGTCGTTTCGCCGGCACGACTTCATCCTGGGGCAACGCAACTGCCAGTCCTTCCTGCTCGATCACTTCAAGGTCGCCGGCAACAATCCCTTCGACCATTCCAAGGCCCCGGCGTCGCCGGAGGGGCCGGAGCAGACGGTCCTTCATCTGCATCCCGAACTCGTGGCGCCCATCGGCCTGCCGCCTTGGCCGCGTGCGCCGCAGCGCCGGCGCGCGCGCCTGCGCCGCGCCCTCGACGCGCGCATCGACCGCCTGGTCGAGCGCATGATCGACGACTCCCTCGGCGGCGGCGTGCGCGCCTGGTTCGCCCGCAACGGCTATCACTTCGTGATCGCGAAGCGGGTCAAGCACGCCGCGCACGACACGCTCGACGCGGCCCTGGCCGAGCGCGACCAGGACTGAGCGTCCCGAGCGCGCAGGCGCCGACGCACCGCCGGGCGCGACCGCAAGTCGCCTGAACGGCCGCGATCCGGGCCCCGCGGCCGCCTGACGCGGCGACGCCCCTTCCCCCGCGGCGACGCGGGAGCCACCATGCCGCTCGACAGCCGCCCGGCCGGGCGGCCGCGCCTACGCCTCAGGAGACCGCCGATGGCCCTTCCGCCGATCCTTCAGCGCCTGCGCGTGCCCGTGGTGGGCGCGCCGCTCTTCATCGTCTCGAACCCCGAGCTGGTGATCGCCCAGTGCAAGGCCGGCGCCGTGGGCAGCTTCCCCGCGCTGAACGCTCGGCCGGAGGCCGAGCTGCATGTCTGGCTTCAGCGGATCACGGAAGAGCTGGATCGCTTCGATCAGGCCAACCCCGACGCGCCGTCGGCGCCCTTCGCCATCAACCAGATCGTGCACCGCTCCAACACCCGGCTGATGCACGACGTCGAGGCGATGGTGAAATGGAAGGTCCCGGTGGTGATCACCTCGCTGGGCGCGCGCGAGGAGGTCTACGAGGCCGTGCACTCCTACGGCGGCATCGTCCTGCACGACGTGATCAACGACAAGTTCGCCCGAAAGGCGATCGAGAAGGGCGCCGACGGTCTGATCGCCGTCGCCTGGGGCGCGGGCGGACACGCCGGCACGCTCTCGCCCTTCGCGCTGATCCAGGAGATCCGGAGCTGGTTCGACGGCCCGCTCCTGCTCTCGGGCTCCATCGCGACGGGAGACGCGGTGCTGGCGGCGCAGGCGATGGGCGCCGACCTCGCCTATGTCGGCTCGCCCTTCATCGCCACGGAGGAGGCCCGCGCGAGCGACGCCTACAAGGCCGCCGTGGTCGAGGGGCGCGGCGAGGACATCGTCTACACCAACCTCTTCACCGGCGTGCACGGCAACTACCTGCGCAGCTCGATCGAGGGTCAGGGCCTGGACC
>DATFKM010000261.1:0-3489 GCA_035268645.1 Paracoccaceae bacterium
CCTCGGGCGCCGGCGCCCGGCCCGAGGCGCCGGCCCGCGCCAGCCGCTGCGCCAGCAGCGCCGTCAGCCGCAGCGTCGCCTCGAGCCGCGCCTCGCCGGCCCGGCCGCCCGCCGCCTCCGCCCAACCGTGCCAGCGCGAGCGGTCCATGCCCGGCGCGCCGGCCATCATTCCCACGAGATCGGCGTAGAGCGCCTCGCCGCCGAGCGTGCTCAGCCGCAGCGCCTCGCCGACCGAACCTTCCGAGAGCGCCGCCAGCGCCGGCCCGACCGGCGCGTCCTCGGCCCCCGCCGCCGCGCGCGCCTCGGCGGCCGCGGCCGCCAGCGCCTCCGGGCCGAGCGGATCGAGCGCGAGGCGCCGGCAGCGCGAGCGGATCGTCGGCAGCAGCCGGCTCGGCGCATGGCTC
Organism: Paracoccaceae bacterium; assembly: GCA_035268645.1. Taxonomy (GTDB): domain Bacteria; phylum Pseudomonadota; class Alphaproteobacteria; order Rhodobacterales; family Rhodobacteraceae; genus Albimonas. Next base: position 405 of record DATFKM010000261.1, read on the forward strand.
ACCAGCAGGAACAGCGAGCGCGGCGGCGGCTCCTCGATCAGCTTCAGGAGCGCGTTGGCGGCCTGGGGGTTGGCCTCGTCCACGCTGTCGACGACCGCGACCCGCCAGCCCCCGTCGGCGGCCGAGCGCTCGAAGAGGGTGCGCAGGCCCCGCGCGTCCTCGGCGACGATGCGCGTGCGCAGGCGCTTGGCCTTGGCGTCCCAGCCCCGGCGCAGCAGCCGCAGCCGGGCCTCGCCGAGGCTGGCGACGCGGCGGAACACGGGGTGTTCGGGCGTCATCTCGAGCGTGTCGGGCGCCGCCGCCTCGCCGCCGCCGAGGAGCCCGCCGCCGGCCTCGGCCGGTTCCGCCAGCATGGTCCGGGCGATGCGCCAGGCGAGGGTGGCCTTGCCCACGCCCTTGGGCCCGGTCAGCAGCCAGGCATGCGGCAGCCGGCCCGAGGCGCGCGCCTCGAGAAAGGCGCGCTCCGCCCGCGCCTGCCCGTGCAGACGCAAGGTGTGGCGCGGGTGCGGCCAGGGCTCCGCGCGGTCCGGCTCCGGCGGCGGCGCCTCCGGCTCCTCGGCCGAGGGTCTACGCGCCATCGCGGGCGCCTTCCTTTCGACCGGAGCGTCCTTTGGCGGGCGTGGCGCCGCGTGGGGGCATCGAGCCCGTCACGCGGCGCCGCCGATCCGCAGAGCGGATCGGCTCGGCCGCCCGGCCCGAGCGGCGCGCGCCGCCGCGGAGGGCGGACGCCGCAGCCGTCGTGGTTCGGGCGAGGGTCCGCGCCGCTCGGAGCCTGCCATCGGTCGCCGCCGCCCGCCCGCACCGCTCCGCCCTCATCGCGTCGCCTCCAGCACGTCGGAGAGCGCCGCCTCGACCCGCGCCGCGACCGCGTCCGCATCGCCCGAAGCGTCGATCAGCCGACAGCGCCCGGGATGCGCCGCGGCCACCGCGCGGAAGCGCGCCCTGACCGCCTCGTGAAACGCGAGACCGAGGCGCTCGAACCGGCTCTCGGTCCCGCCCCGCGCCTCGCCCCGCGCCAGCGCCAGCTTCGGATCGAGGTCGAAGATCAGCGTCGCGTCCGGCTCGAAGCCGATCGCCAGCCGGTGCAGCGTCTCCGCCAGCTCGGGCCCGCCCTCCGGCAGCCCCGGCGCCGCCGCGCCTTCGCGCGCCAGCGCCTGATAGACCCGGGTCGAATCCGCGAACCGGTCCGAGAGGACGACCGCGCCGCGCGCCAGCGCCGGCAGGATCACCCGCTCGGCATGATCGCGCCGCGCCGCGTTGAACAGCAGAAGCTCCGAGACCGGCGACCAGCGCCGCGGCTCGCCCTCCAGCAGGAGGCGCCGGATCTCCTCCGCGCCGGGCGCTCCGCCGGGCTCGCGGGTCTCCACCACGTCGCGGCCCTCGGCCCGGAGCCGCGTCGCGAGGCGGCGCAGCTGCGTCGTCTTGCCGGCGCCGTCTCCGCCCTCGAAGGACAGGAACGATCCGCGAACGGAGGCCGCCGCGACCCCGGAACGATCCCCGAACACCGGCGCCCCCGTCAGTCCCGGAGGCCCGAGAGATCCCGGATCAGCAGCCGCCCGGCCGCACCGAGCCGCACCGTCCAGCCGCCCTCCGCGACGTCCTCGGCCGCCACCACGGGGACGCTCACGGGCGCGAGGCCCGGCGCCTCGACGCTCATCTCGGCGACGGTCTCGCCCGCCCTTATCGGCGCCTCCAGCGGCCCCTCCCAGACGATCCGAGCCCGCACCTCGTCGCGCTCTCCGAAGGGCACCGTGGCCTTCAGGTCCTCCGCCACCGTCAGGCCGACCCGGGGCGACGCGCCCAGCCAGACCTCCGCCTCGCCCAGCGGCTCGCCGGCGCGAAACAGCGTCTCGTTGGAGAACTCGCGGAACGCCCACTCCACCAGACGCTCGGCTTCGGTCGCCCGCGCGGCCCGGTCCTCGTAGCCGCCGACCATGAACACGATCCTGCGCCCGTCCCGGATCGCCGAGCCGACGAGCCCGTAGCCGGCCTCCTCGGTGTGGCCGGTCTTGAGGCCGTCGGCGCCGAGATCGGCGTAGAGCAACGGGTTGCGGTTGCGCTGCTCGATGTCGTCCCAGACGTAGCTGGTCTCGGCGAAGTACTCGTAATACTCGGGAAACTCGCGGATGATCCGGCGCGCGAGGAACACGAGGTCGCGCGGGCTCATCTCCGTGTCGGGGGCCGGCCAGCCGGTGGAGTTGCCGAACCGGCTGTCCTCCATGCCGAGCTCGCGCGCCCGCGCCGTCATGCGCTCGGCGAAAGCCGCCTCGGTGCCCGCCAGCCCTTCGGCCAGAACCACGCAGGCGTCATTGCCGGAAAGCACGACCACGCCGCGGATCAGCTCCTCCACCGTCGGACGCTCGCCCGCGCGCAGGAACATCTTGGAGCCGCCCATGCGCCAGGCCTTCTCCGACACCGGGAAGCGGTCGTCGAGCGCGAGGCGGCCCTCCTTGAGCGCCTCGAACACCATGTTGAGCGTCATCAGCTTCAGCATCGAGGCCGGAGGCACGGCGACGTCGGCGTTCTTCGCCAGCAGCGTCGCGCCGGTCTCGTGATCGACCACCAGCGCCTCCTCGGCGCGCAGGTCGAACGCCGCCGCCGAGGCCGGCCCGGCGCCGGCGAGCGCCAAGACGAAGACCAGGATCCGAGCGAGCCGCCGCTTCATGACGCGGCCTCCGAACCGGGCCGGCCGAGCGGCGGCGGCGAAGCCGACGGGGCGTCGGACGTGCCGGGCCGCCGGTCCGTGAGCGACGTCGGTCGGGAGACGGGCGATGCGCCCGCGCGAGTTCGCGGGGTCGCGGATCGTCCCCCCCGCTCCGGGTCCGACGCGGCGGCAGCCGGTGGGGATCCGGCCGGGCGAGCTTGCGCGGCGCTCAGCTCGGTCCTCGACGCCGGCCCGTCGAAGGCCGACTCCGACGCGCCCGGCGCCCTCTCGGCGGACGAGATCTCCGGACCCCCGATCACCGTGAGCGTGAGCGTCGCCGGCCGCCCCGGCTCGAGATCCAAGGCCTCCGCCAACGCCGCCGAAACCGTGAACCCCGGGATTGCGCCGTCGCCGGCGCGGATCAGCACCGCCTCCGTCTCG